>JALTIG010000091.1 GCA_027004185.1 bacterium
AAGACAATCCGGGTCAGTCCCTCCAATACCCGCATACGAAGAAATACTAATGATTTTCCCCTTTTTTTGCTTAATCATTTCTCTCCCTACACTTTGGCTGAACATAAAGGTCCCTGTTATATTCACGTTTATTACCTTTTTCCAATCATCCAGCTTAAGCTCTTCTGGCGCTGCTCCCCATGTTCTCCCAGAATTATTTATTAGAATATCAATTTTCCTAAACTTTTCGATCGCTTTAGTGACAACGGCATCGATATCTTCTTCCTGAGTAACATCGCACTTCAGTGCCAGAGCCTTAACACCCAATTTTTCAACTTCGTGAGCAGTTTCCTCGCAATCTTTTAGTTTCCTCGAACAAATAACTATGTTAGAACCTGCTTCAGCCAAACCTGTTGCAATCATACGGCCTAAACCCTTGCCCCCTCCAGTTATAATAGATACACTTCCACTCAAATCAAACAAGTCCAAGGTTCCCATCTTATACCTCCTTTGATTTCACGAGTACCCTTCCTCCGGAGCTCAAAAAAACGCGTTTCCTCATTTCTGTCATTTTACTCTATCATTGAGCATCTTTTCTTATTTTCACCATTATCCTCTATCTCTATGCCTGCCTACCCAACTATTTGATACCTTCATAACATAAAAAAGAATACATGTCAAGAAAAAATTTTATTGAGCATTATTCAATATATTTAAACAAAATATTTTATCACCTCTTTCTTAATACCTTACCTACAACATCACCCCTCTTCTTATCCGATTACTTACAAGCAAGAAATACCAAATTAGTAAACATACCACCCACGCTTCGTCTTGCGGCCTAAATGCTTAGCATCAACCTTTTGTTTCAAAATCGGCCTCGGCTTGAACCGTTCGCCATAAGCTTCGTATAAGATCTGCTGAACCTGTAGATTCAAGTCATTTCCAGTTAAATCCATAAGGGCATAAGGCCCAATAGGATGCCCCAAACCAAGTTTGCACCCTGTATCAATATCCTCCGGAGTAGCCACACCCTCTTCTAATAAACGGTTTGCCTCAATCCACATGGCATGCAAAATCCGGTTCACAACAAAACCACAAACATCCTTCACTCGGATCGGGTTCTTGCCAATCTTTTGGATGCAATCCATCATAAAAACAACCGTTTCCTCCTTTGTCTCCAACCCAGGGATTACTTCGACAAGTTTCATGACAGAGGCGGGCGAGAAAAAATGCGCCCCTATAAACTGGCCAATCCTCCCCTTTTCAACAGAGGTGGCAAGACGTGTAATAGGAATACTAGAAGTATTGGTGGCAAAGATACAATCCGGTTTGCAAACCTTGTCCAGTTCCTTAAAAACCTGTCTCTTTACTTCAAAATCCTCAAAGACTGCCTCCTCAACTAAATCCACATCCTTAAAAGGCTCATACTGATCCGTGGGGGTAATCCGGGAAAGTATAGGCTCTTTCTTATCCCCTTCAAGCTTTCCCTTCTTGATAGATTTGTCCAGCACGCCTCCCAAACGATCCTTCCCCCTTTGCGCGAGCTCAAGCGTCGCATCTTTAAGCGTTACATCATACCCTGCCTGGGCAAAGGAAAGGGCAATCTCAGCCCCCATCATTCCTGCCCCTACTACCCCTACCTTTTTTAACTCTCCCATGGTCTAATCCTCCTATCTCCCTTTGTAAATGGGTTTTCGCTTTTCCAAAAAGGCAGCCATCCCCTCCTTTTGATCCTCTGTCCCAAATAACATACAAAACGCGTCTTGCTCGATCTGTAATCCCTCCTTCAAAGGAACCCCTAAACCTTTCCGAAGGGCTGTCTTTATGGCCCTGAGCGCCAAAAAAGGCATCCTGATTAACTTCTTCGCCAAAGCTTCAACTTCTGCATCCAACTGGTCTAAAGGAACCACTTTACTTACTAAACCAATCTTCTCAGCCTTGTCCGCCTTGATCATTTCACCCAAAAAGAGTAACTCCGTTGCCGGACCCAAACCTACAAGGCGGGGCAACCGCTGTGTCCCACCTCCCCCAGGAATAATCCCCAAGGTAATTTCAGGTTGGCCAAATACAGCATTCTCAGCAGCAATCCTAAAATCACAGCAAAGAGCAACCTCACACCCTCCTCCAAGGGCATACCCAGAAACCGCAGCAATGGTCGGCTTGGGCAAATCAGCCAACCTCTCCTGGATCTCCATGACATAATCGGTTAACTTATAAGCTGCATTAATGTCCGCCCCGACCATATCCTCCACATCAGTCCCCGCAGCAAAAGCCTTCTCATTCCCTTTGAGCACAACAACCCTAATAGAATCATCCCCCTTACAATGTTCCACCACTTCACCCAACTCTCCAAACACCTCAGGATTGAGCGCATTAAGCTTTTTAGGCCTGTTAAACTGCACCCACGCAATCCCCTCCTTAACCTTAAAATCTATATGCTTTAAGTCCATCTTCCTTCCCCCCTCGCGGAATTCAAACCTTAATAATACAGGCATCGGCCTGGGCTAATCCACCACAAATCGCCCCAAGGGCATACCCCCCTCCTCTACGGCGTAATTCGTACATCAGATTCATAATTAATCGAGCTCCGCTGGCGGTATTTGGGTGACCAATCGCAATGGCACTTCCGTTAATATTAGTTTTCTCACGTAGCACCTTTGCCCTCTCCTTATCCTTATCCGCCAACAAAAGCGTGCTCACCAATGGAACCGCCGCAAAAGCCTCGTTAATCTCCATAACACTGATATCATCAAGGGTTAGATCAGCATCCTTCAATACCTCCATAGCAGCATACGCAGGGCCTTCCGGCATACGATGCGGCTTGATAGCTATAGAAGACATAGACACAATCTCAGCTAAAGGCTCTAAACCTAGTTCATCGGCCTTGGCTCTCGTCATAAAAAGGATAGCTGTTGCCCCATCGTTCAATCCAGGAGAATTCCCTGCTGTCACCCCCTTGCACCCATAGATCCCCGGAAGCCTGGCAAGCTTCTCCAAGGTCGTGTCCGGCCTGTACTGCTCATCAATATCGAGAATAATTGGCTCCCCCCTTCTCTGGGGAATCTCTAACACCATCATCTCTTCCTTGAACTTACCGGCTTCCCAGGCCTTTCCATAATTTTGATGGCTTCTCAAGGCCCATTCATCCTGTTCCTCTCTTGTGATCCCATACTCAATGGCTACATTATCCGTATCCACGGAAACCGGATTAAAATCCTTGTACCCTAAAGCATAAAGCGGATCTTCCATCTTTACATCCCCAAGCCGAAACCCTTTCCACCGAAGACCCCTGACAATCAATGGTTCCTGACTAAAAGAGGTAGCACCTCCTCCAATAGCACACCGATTCTCCCCCGCAACCATGGCACGGCAACCATAATGGACCGCAGACATGGCTGAAACACAGGCCTTGTCAAGTGAAACAGACGGGGTTTCAGGAGGAAGGCCAGCCTTGATAAGCGTCTGACGAGCCGCTACTGACGTATATACATCCTTACAGGGAGAGGTATCTCCAACCCCCCAATAAACCTCATCTACTTGGTCTCCAGATACATTCACCCTGGCTAAAACCTCCCTCATCGGCAAAGCCCCTAAATCAAAATAATCATATTCCCTCAATGCCCCACAAAAACGTCCGAAAGGGGTACGTACTGCACTTACAATTACGATATCCTTATACATCCTCTTCACTCCCTACCTTCTGATTTATGTTTTTGAAAATCTATAAAACCAAAATGAACAAAAGTCAATAAAAATATTTATTGAGCATAATTCAATATTGGTCTAAATCGAAACAAGAGATTTCGATAAAACAAACAACGCAATAAATGGCAATGTATAATATATCAGCGTACAAAATTGGGTAGATGAAATGCCATCCGAATGATTTATAAAAATAGAAGATCCGAAGAAAGAAAGAGGGGCAAAGGAATTTTGTATTCCTCCTATCTAACTACTCTTGCAGAGACAGAAAAAAGGAGAAAGAACGAACGGACTAACGCCACATCATTTCTTTTTAGCCATCCGCTGTAAGATCTCTTTGAGCTTATTCAACTGCTGACCATATTTGGCCCAGTCCCCCTCTTTCAGGTATTCCAAGGCCTTATTATAATGGGCCAAGGCCTCCCGGGCTGATTGTGAC
>JALTIG010000092.1 GCA_027004185.1 bacterium
ATATTACAGGAAGTAATGGTCTCTTTGACACAAAAATTGCTTTTATCTCCACACAGACCGGAAACAAAGAAGTATACCAAATAGACTTTGACGGGAGAAATCGGCATCGAATCACGAATAATGGATCGATCAATCTTTCTCCCAGGTGGTCTCCAGATGGTTCAAAGATTGCTTTCACTTCCTATATCCGTCGGAATCCAGATCTTTACCTCATCGATTTTAAGAGGGGGAAAATTTACCTTTTCTCACACCGGACAGGCCTGAACGCTGCCCCCAGTTGGTCACCTGATGGTAGATATCTCGCTTTGACTATGAGAACTAGGACAGGCCGCTCTCAAATATTTCTTCTGAACCAGCAGGGCAAGGTGCTAAAACAGGTTACAAGGGGTTGGGCAGACAACCTTTCCGCCAGTTGGTCACCGGACGGTAAAAAGATTGCCTTTGTTTCTGATAGAACCGGAAGGCCTCAAATCTATACCATGAACGTGGACGGAACAGACGTTCAGCGCCTAACCTTTAGGGGCACCTACAACGTGGCCCCCGCGTGGTCTCCAAGAGGAAATCGGATTGCCTATAGTGGTCTCCTTGACGGAAGGTTCCAAATCTGCACGGTAAGTCTTGACGGGAGCACAATCCATGTGTTAACTACAATTGGGAACAATTATACTCCCAGTTGGTCACCGGACGGAAGGTATATTGCGTATTGTCAGTCAACGAGGCGGGGAACTGATATCTACATCATGAATTTTGATGGAAATTTCAAGAGGAGGTTGACGCATGGTAAAGGTAAAAATACCATGCCTTCCTGGTCCCCGCACCTGGAGAAACCCTAACACGAAAGGAGGTGAAACTATGAACAAAAAGAGCTTAGCAATCATCGTCGCCCTATTAATGGTACCCCTGTTTTTGACGTTTGGCTGTTGCAGAAAGGCGGTAAAGCCCACACCAACAGGAGCCAAAAAAGCCAAACCGGCAGTTACAGCTCAAAAGAAACAGGGGATTCAGGAGGAAGTTCTGACAAAGAAGAAATACCCCGGCATCCAAGGCGAGTTCATGGAGAGCAAATACTTAAAGGATATACACTTCGACTTTGACAAATACAACATACGACCTGACGCGGCTGCCATCTTAAAGAAAAGCGCTGAGTATCTGACGGCCCATCCTACCTATAAAATTCAGATCGAAGGACATTGTGATGAAAGGGGAACTGTAGAATACAACCTCGTCCTTGGAGAAAGAAGAGCGGAAAGCGCCAAAAAATTCCTTGAAAACCTCGGAGTGGAGGGGAGTAGGCTTTCTACCATCAGCTACGGTAAGGAAATGCCTCTTGATCCTCGTCATACTCCCGAGGCATGGGCAAAAAATCGGCGATGTCACTTCATCATTTTGGAAAAATAACATAAACCTCGACTCTCCCCGAGTGTTGGGAAACCAACACTCGGGGAAGGTATGTTACTGTGTTTAAAATACAACAAAGGAAACCCATCTTATACATTATATCCCTTCTATGTCTTATCTTTTCCATTGGATGTGCATCCAATGACGAGTCCATCAAAAACGCCCAAGATATTGCAAGCCTTCAACGGGAAGTCAACCACATGAAGGCAGAGATAAAGGAAAGTTGTCAATCCTCAAAGAGTTTTAACGAACAAAAATACGCAGAACTCCAAAGTGAAATAGACACCTTAAACACAAACATCAGGGAAGGGAATGCCAAGTCTAACGATGCCATCCAACACATGAACGACATAGATAAAAAGATTTCACGATTGGCACGATCAATCCAAACGCTAAATACTCGATTAACCAAACTGGAAAAAAAGCTGGGAAACCCCAAGAAACCACAGGCAACTCAAACACCTATCCCTTTACAGAATGACGTAACAGGTGCGACATCATCCATGGAGTATCTCTACAACGACGCCTACCAGAGCTTTATACGGGGAAAATACCCAGCGGCACGCAAGAAGTTCACCCTGTTTCTAAAGAAATACCCCCACACTGCATATTCCGACAACGCGAGATTCTGGATCGGTGAAACCTACTACGCTGAAGGTGATTTTGAACGCGCCATCCTTGAATACGAAAAGGTAAGGCGTAAATACCCCCATGGGGACAAGGTTCCTTCCTCCCTCCTAAAGGAGGGCATGGCTTTCATTAAACTTAATGATAAAACGGATGGGAAGATTCTATTAAAAAAACTCGTCAAGAAATACCCCCACACAGACCAGGCAAAGATCGCCCACCGTATCTTGCGAAGAATGCGGTAAAATACTCCCTATAGCCTCTTGCTGAATACCCCGTAATCTACGACTGATGATTACACGTTTTATAAATCAAAACATTCCATAACGCTTGAAGGATACCTTTAACCTTAGCAGCCTGCCCTTTATCAAACGTCCCCATCATCACCAGTATTCTTTTTAAGATGTATCCAAACGAAGCCCACCAAAAAAAGACCCATTCCCCCCTTTTCTTTAAAACATGATCCTTGAAAAAATTGTATCTTGCACAAAAGTATTCTTTCCCTTTTTTCTCCTGATCATATCTCATTTGGGGGGATTCGTAGTGATAGAGTTTGGCATGTGGATTCACGAGAAGTGTGTATTTCCTTGAAACACGATAGGAAAAATCCTTATCTTCACCCTGCCCATACCCTCGGTAACTTTCCGAAAATCTAAATTCATTGAACACCCAACGTCTATATGAGCTGACACCCCCAAGCAAGAAGTCAACGGAGATAATATGTTTGGGTCTGATCCCTTCCCCATAATCTGTTGCAAAACCCGACCGTAATATACGTCCTTCCCGCCATCCCGAAATCATAAAAAAGACATCATACAGGTGCCACCAATTCCACCGGGTGTTTTCAATGATCCCTCCTACCCCTGCGATCTCGGGTGAACGGTACTCGTTATAAACCCTTAAAATTTCCTCTATATAATCTTTAAACAACACGACATCGTCATCAAGAAAAAAAACTATATCCCCACTGGCCAGGCTCACACCCAGATTACGTGAGGTCGTTAACCCAGGCTGCATCTTCTTCTCATAAAGATACCTTATGCTCTTGCGCTCACACACGTCTCGTAAAGGTGGCTCTACAAGCTTTCCATCGTCTATAACGATAATCTCAGAAGGTCTGACTGTCTGGCCCAATATCGATCGGATGCATCGTTTCAGATCATCCGGTCGATTATAGGTGGGAATAATGATGCTCGTAGTAAAGTCCATTCGATTCCTCGGCGAGCAACGATCCAGTATAAGATGAGCTTTTACTTCTCACAGTAAAAAATCAAACGCCAATCCTGGATGCCTAACCTGAAAAAATCGTTTTTGTTTTTTAAAATTTCACCCGCTGAAAAAACGGTAGTTTTAAATCCTGCCTCTACAAGCCTTTCCCTGTAATCCGGTCCATACCGTCTGACATGATCAATTTGACCAAATAATCTTTTCCTTTCAAAAGGATCTTCAATCGTTGGATCTTCAAACGTTTTTTTCGCCGTTATAGGCACCTGAAGCAGGGCCCATCCCCCCGGTTTAAGAACCCGATACAACTCCCGCAACGCCTTCCGGTCGTTTGGGACATGTTCAAGAACATGGCTGCAATAGATGACATCGAAGCTATGATCAGCAAAAGGGATTTCTGTTATATCCAGATTACACATTACCCTGGGGTTGTTCAGGTCTGCTGTGATGTAGATCAATCCAGAGATTTTTCTAAATTTTAACTCAAATATGGCTTCCGGGGCCACATGCAGCATTTTCTTGGGCCGACCATCAAAAAGATTCGTCTTAGTGTTTAGAAAAACCCAGTCTAACCGGTGCCGTTCAAGACAACGGCATACCGGACAGCGCGCATTTTCCTGCAAGTCTGCAATACTAAGGATAAAATGTGAAAGATGGCTTTTACAGACAGGACAGTAGTGGGTATGCCCGTAATAACGAATCTTTCGGAAAGGAGCTAAAACCTGGCGAACTTTCCACTTCAGAAAGAGGGCCTTTCTATAAAGCCGGGATGACATTCTCTCTTGTAAATACACCTTAAGAGATTCTGATAGCCCCCTTTCAAAATTCTTAAGCTTAGAGACCTCTTCCTTTTTTGTGACCTCTAAGATACGAGAATCCGTCTCTGTAAATTGGATGCCAACCCCCTTCTCAGCCTTTCTGACGACTCTACCCGTTATCTTAATAGGATCTTTAATTCCCGAAAGTCGGAGAACCAAGTGAATATCTTGGTTCAGATCAAAGGGCAAATCTGTCTCTAAAAACATCCCCCCTATACTGATATCTTTTATGAAATCAGTCTGTCTTTGGGGGATACCTTGCAACTCGGCCTGTTCAAAGAAATTATATCTTGGGTGTTTCCTTTTATTTGAATAGCCTTTTTGCTCTAATTGATCCAAAAGATTTTTCTTCTGATCAGGTGGCATATCCTTTATGATCTCAATCAACCGGGAGGTGAGATAGCTTTCGGGCCTTTCCTGGTTTGTATTTCCTTTTAAGGTCATCCTCTCATACCCTTAATATATGAATCCTGGATCCCAAGTAATTCCAGCCACTGGGGCAAAATTTTTTGAACAGAAAAATCCGTGGCTCTTCGCAATGCAGCCTTCGAATAACGTATCCTGAGGTCTTCATCCTTGATTATCCGTTTCATTGCATCAGCAAGATAGGACTCTTCCCTGGAAAGTGGTTCATGGACGTCTCTAATCTTAAGGTTGTTGCTGAAGGGTGGAGTAAGGATCCCGTAGGGGGCAAAGTCGATCTGACTGGTTTTCCTCTCTGGAGGGGTCCCAGGCGCGAGCATTTCCCTTGGACCTGAAGGGCAATCTGTCGATATCACAGGCTTGCCGAGTGCAATCGCTTCCAGCAGGGCATTAGGAAATCCTTCTTCCTTTGAAGAGAGAACAAAAGCCGTCGCCCTGGAAATCCAAGGATAAGGATTTCTCTGATATCCAGGCATCAAAACACGATCCTCCATACGAAGCGCATGAACTACGGCTTCCAAGGGTTCTTTCATGGGACCACTCCCTAATATAACCAATTTTACATCAGTGATCTCATCTATGATCCTTTTAAAGGCTCTCAACAGGTGAAGATGTCCCTTTGTGGGGTAAAGGCGTCCCACCGTGATCAGTACATTTCCTTCATAAAAGACCTCGTATTCAACGGGAATACCCTCACTCGAAAGATCGCGCAGCCTTTCGATATCTAAAAAATTATATATTACAGAAATTTGGCTGTCATTGATCTGAAACTGCCGTCTGAAATCGCCAGCGGATCCCAGGGAATTAAAATTTATCCTTTCCGCCCTTTTGAGTAGGCGTGGATAAATCATTTTTATAAAGGCCTTTTTGAGGGGCGCCTTGATAGATAAGTCTTGAGAAATGTGAATTCTTATGGAGAGAATCTTTCTCTTTGGATAAATTGATAGTAAATTTAGTATATTTGCCCTTTCCATAAAGCTCATCATGACGTCTATGCCCAATCCCTTAACCACCTTATAAAGCTTTATCCATTGATACGGACCCATGAATACCTTGCGGAAAGGCCCCCAATGAACATCTGCTTGACTGAGAAAGATCGAATATTTTTTCAAAAAGGCCTCTCTTTCTGGATCTTGGGACAAGGGGATCTCTTGGTTACGATCGATGCTAAAAAGATAAGACTCTACTCCGTGGGCATGGAAGGCATCAAAAAGCCTCAAAACCATATTTTGCGCTCCCCCCAGTTCCAGGCAGTTAATCATTAAACCCACTCTCACCCCATCACCTCACTGGAGGTTACCCTGTTTTTTGCGTTTTTATCGGTTCCCACCTTTCTATTTTTCTCCCAAGAAGAAAATCTATAAATCCCATAAGTGTTCCAAAATTCCCTACACAAAAATAAAAAGACAGAGACGAAATCTTGGATAACTTACGAAGAAGGGTATGGCGGTACGGAATCTTTTCAAGGAACGGGAACAGTGCGGATAGGGTGTATATACCAATCTGTAAAATCAACAAACCTAATGCCCAGCGGGAGGAAAAGGCTAAGGCCATGTTGCTAAAGAAGAAGAGGATTAAAAAAAACGGCAGAAATCTTCTCAAAACCTTGTTTACAAAAAGTTGAAAGGAATAGGCTCCATACCTGAACGGATTAAATATTTCTCTCATAAGGTAGAGACACCTTAAACTGGTTGATACGATCCGTCTCCTTCTGACAATTTCATGCGATGGACTACGGGATGGAACACGAATAAAGACCTTGGCATCCGGTTCGAAAACAAAAAGAAACCCCTGCCGAATCACGGTGAGGCTTACGAAGAGATCATCCACGGCAGCTGTATGAATGGGTCGAAAGAGCCCTTTTCTTATACAATAAAGCTTACCGTCATTAGAGGTGATACTTCCGATCTTACATTCAAGCTCCTTTATCATGCTATCAAATCTGATGTACCCCTTTTGGGCGGATCTTATTTCTGCCTTGTCCCTGTAAATAACTCGCTGACCACAGACACCTCCGACGATCGGCTCCGAAAAATGCCTGAACAAGTTTAGGAAGGCCTCTGTGTCTATAATAGAATCTGCATCAGAAAAAACAAGAATCTCATGGGTAGCTTTTTGAGCAGCTCGATTCAGCGCATAGACCTTGCCTTGATGTACGGGGGAAGAAATGATCTTGAATCTTTCATCATCGTAACTCCGTATAATCGCTTCGGTTTTATCCGTCGATCCATCAAGAGAGAAGATTATCTCCACGTTCTCAGATGGGTATCTCAAGGAAAGACAGTTCTTGATTTTCTCCTCAATGATGGCCTCGGAATTTCTCAGGGCAATGATCATACTAAGAGAAAGAGAAGGTCCCCTTCTTGAAAGATTCTTATCTTTTCTATTCTCTACGAAGGATGAAACTACCCAAAGAATCGTGGGATAGAAGAATAGGACCATCAATATGCCGCAGAGCGAGAGAATAAACAGACCATAAACGAATGTTATGAACATTGATGGTCGGCTCTCTCTGCTTGAAACTTAACAGCAATACGCAGGGCAACCTCCGACAAGGCAAGGCCCAACAGGAAATATTTGTGGTGGAACGCACTTTTCATAAAGAAATATACCAGGATAGAGAGATAAGAGGCCCGATACGCCCCTGTCAGAGAGGCCAACCTCTCATTCCCACTTTCCAAAAAAAGTTTCTTCGCCTTTGTGTAATTTTTTAAAGCCTGCCATAAAAGGAACAAGAAAATGGCAAACCCCGGAAAACCGGATCCGACCAGAACCTCCAGGTAGGTATTATGGGCAGGACGTCTGACCCATTCAAACCTTCGTGCGCTGGCAGAATTAACCCACACATCCAGAAAGGTATAAGGGCCTGTTCCGAGAAACGGGTGTTTTTTGATAGAATTTATCGCGACAGTGATGTAGGCGCGTCTACGCCTGACAGAAATGTCCGCCTGTTTGGTACCGTGAGAGATTGATAAGATTCGTTGATAGTAACTTCTTGGAACGAACGTTAGCCCAATGATAAAGATAATCCCTATCATGGCCAAAAACAGTCCAAGGTTTCTTACCTTCAAATGATGAATATTCTCTACAAAGATAAACAAACAGGTAACAACGAAGGTGATAAACCCCCCCCTTGAGTAAGTCGCGATAAAACCCAGAAATACAGAAAATAGGACAAAAAAGATGAAAAGACGTCTCAAGCCTCCACGTTCATAAAGCAAAAAATGCACTAAAACGGGAAAGGTAAAATTGCACATTAGAGCCATGTTGTTCGCCCCGATGGTCGGGCCATACCCTCTGATATACCCCTGGCCAATACTTACATGTAATCCGGGGATTCTCATATAAAACCCTATCGCTGAGATTGCCGTCGCAATCCCAAGGCTTATAAAAAGGACTGAAGGAAGTATCCGAGTGAACCCCCTTTCATCGACAAATATCAGGATAAATGCGAGGTAAACATATGAAATGAGAATCATACGGATCCCATAGACACTCGTGCTTACATAGGGAGTAAAAAGCGAAGATATCAGATTTATGACCAAGTATAGACCCAACAGTGACCATAGACTGCTTTTTAGGGTTCCAGGAAATCTTTTCCCGACGATTATGGCCGGAATCATGGATAAAATGAGGATAAAACCTAAGGCGTAATCGATCTTAAAAAAGGGGTATTGTGGAAAGGGGATACGATATCGATAATAGGGAACCGTAAAGATGATTACATAAAAGATAAACTCGGAAAATTTGCCAAAGGGATTCGCCTTTTCATTGGAGGTATAAGGGCTGCAAACAAAATAATCATCTGCCATCTTTTCACTGATATGGTTCACCTTAATCCCTCTTATATCCAATGGATACGCGCCATCCTTCGAATAGATCAAGATTCAAAACCATTCTTACGATTGGATCATCCCATGGTATTTTCAACCAAACTGAAAGCATCCATCATGTTGCCTTCCATATCCACAACCTTTTCCATCTACTCCTTGTTTCTTGCAATGAACCATACAGGTGCTAAACAATATACATATATTCGTAATTATGCATAAAATTTACCATAATGCAAGGCGGTATCGTGAAGTCCCGAAAGAGTTTAAACCTAAGCTTAGATCCATCTGGACCCCTTCCCCTCGATAAATCAATGATCTTATCTCCTCATATATCTCTAACATTTCAAAAGGATGTTTTCACATCGCATCGTTACGGGGAGATTCCTCCAAGATTTTTAAAAGCCCCATCCTTCTTTTCTACTTCGATAATATCCATAAATGCCTTGGCGGCGTGAGAAAATAGGGATTTCTCCCTGAATACAATATCAATATCCAATTGCGGATTCCCTCCTCTGATTGGGATGGGAATAAGTTTTTTACGCCGTATATCGTCGATGACTGCAGTCTTGATAAAAAAGGACAATCCATACCCCTGAATCACCAGATCTTTGATGAAAGCCAGGCTTCCGGATTCTATCCTGACTGTAGGAATGATATGATGCGTTTCACAAAAACCGGTAATTACATAACGGATACTCGAACCCATTTCACGAAATATCAGGGGGAACTCCTGAAGCTGGAGCACGGAAACCCCTTCTACTTTCTTCAAAATATTCGGATAATTCGGCGAGGCGACCAGCCAAAGCTCCTGCTTCATCAAGGGGATGGATTTGATCCCCTCCGGATAAGGAAGGCGCCCAATGATTCCCAATTCATTTTTATTTTCAAGCACTGTTTGGAGTGTAAAGGATGAACTTCCTTCGGAAAGGATAACCCGTATCTCGGGATAAAACTTCTGGTAACTGGCGATCAGATCGGGCATAAAGTAGTGCGCAAAGGTGGAGGTCGTTCCTATTTTTAGGGTCCCATATTTCATCTGTTTTAAATCGTTTAGGGTCTGAACCATCTGCGTGGTCATGGTGAATATCTTATCAGCGTACTGGTAAAGAATTTCTCCTGCATCGGTAAGGGTAAGTTGTCTCCCCACCTTATTAAATAGGTGGATGCCATAAGATTTCTCCAATGATTTAATCTGTAAGCTTACCGCTGGCTGGGTTACATTGAGTAGTTGCGCAGCGGTTGTAAAATTCCTGTACTTTGCTACCAAATAAAATACCTTCAACTGGTTAAGATTAAATCGTATCATGGATATCTAACGGTTCCCTCTCCCGTCTCTCCGAGCGCATAAATCGATTTTATCTTAATATAAATATTTCTACGTTTCAAGGTTGACAATGGGCAATCAAGAAAGGTGGGAAGAAATGTGGATGATCTCCCCTAAGATTCACTCTTGCCTCAAATAGCAACGAAAAGTTCTCAATGAGATACACAAAAAAACCCAACAGAACGCAAAGTGAAGCTTGATATTGCCTTGCGAAACTTGTTAAATTTTAATAAAATAAAATTAAGGAGGTAGAGGATGGACCCTGCACAAACTTACTGGAATCCAATTCTTGAAACGTTGCCATGGGAAAAGCTTCAAGCACTACAGCTCAAGAAATTCAAGCGCATCTTCAAGTGGGCATATACTCATTCCAGATTTCACCGGAGGCTCTACGAGGCAGCCGGCTTGACACCTACTGACATCCGCTCCTTCGACGACATTCGGTACGTGCCAAAAGTTGAGAAGTCTATGATGAGAGAAATCCAACTAAAGGAACCCTTTCCCTACGGAGATGCACTTTGCGTACCACTGGAGGAAGTAACAGAGTTTCGACAGACAAGTGGCACGACCGGTCAGCCGGTCTATCAGCCAGACACCTGGCAAGATTGGGAATGGTGGTCAGAAGCCTGGTCGTATATCCTTTACGCCCAGGGATACCGCAGGACAGATCGTGTATTCATCCCCTTTGGCTATAACATCTTTGTGGCTTTCTGGGCGGGACATTACGCTTGTGAAAAGATTGGATGTGAAGTGGTTCCTGGGGGAGTCCTCAATACCGAAGCCCGTATCCTTAAGATGCGAGAACTGCGGACTACGGCCCTTATGGCTACCCCGACTTATGTGCTGGGCATGGCAGACACGGCAAAGCGTAAATTAGGGATCGAACCCGCGAAAGAACTGTCCATCCGGCGTATTACCTGTGCCGGTGAACCGGGAGCTAGTATCCCCACCACCAAAAAGAGGATGGAGGAAGCCTGGGGAGCCAAAGTCTATGACCACATCGGAGCTACGGAGATTGGAGCCTGGGGTTATGAATGTATGGAGCAGCCCGGAGGGCTCCATGTCAATGAGGCATTGTTTCTTGTTGAAATCGAGGATATTGAAACCGGTAATCCTATCACGGAGCCTGAACGCCCTGGGAAAATGGTCATCACGGCTTTTGACCGTATCGCTCAGCCCTGCATCCGATTTGATTCGAAAGACATTATTCAGTGGGCTAAAGATCCTTGTCCTTGCGGGAGAACCTTCCGCCTCATCAAGGGCGGCGTCATAGGAAGGGCAGACGACATCACAAAGGTGAAAGGGGTTTTGCTGGCACCTACGGCTATTGAGGAAGTGGTTCGAGGTATACCAGAAATCGGGAACGATTATGAGGTGGTAGTCGACAAAAAGGGCGACATAGATGAAATAACCTTAAAAATCGAACTTCTTGAAGGGACCTCTAACAGAAAAGAGGAGGTTCTTGCAAGGTTGAAGGACCAGCTGAGGTTAAAAACCAATCTTGGTTATCGAATTGAGATTCATCCTTATGGAAGCCTTCCGAGGTATGAGGTGAAGGCTAGGCGATTCAGAGATCTGAGGAAAAAGGGGTCATAGATGAACAAGGAGAAACTTCGCGAAATAACCCGGCAGATTGAGATAATCAAAACGGCGGCGGAGCGTTTGAAAGAACTTTCCGGAGGAATTCAGGCGATAGAACGGAATGCAAGCCGCATTCTGGCCAGCACAAAGATGCTCGAGATTAACTTCACAGATCTCCTTAAACCTTAAATAACCTTGGACTCAGAGGGACTCGGGCAGTATTCCATATCGCGTTTTCAGGAGGGAAGAGTAAAACAT
Source organism: bacterium (assembly GCA_027004185.1). Lineage (GTDB taxonomy): Bacteria > Desulfobacterota > S145-22 > S145-22 > S145-22 > S145-22. Next base: position 11,487 of record JALTIG010000092.1, read on the forward strand.
TTTACGACCTCACGCGCGAATTCACTGCAGGCAATCTCCTGGGCATCCGGTCGAAATCGTGCCAGATCATAGGTTACGTTTCCTCTCTTAACGGCCTCTTCTACCCCACGCTCAATAAGGGTACCGGCCTCCTCCCAGCCCATGAAATCCAGCATCATGGCCCCTGAAAGGATAAGCGACGATGGGTTAACCTTGTCCATCCCCGCGTATTTTGGGGCACTGCCATGGGTTGCTTCAAAGATCGCAACCTTGTCTCCTATATTTGCCCCCGGCGCCATTCCAATCCCTCCCACCTGTGCGGCACAGGCATCAGAAAGATAATCCCCATTAAGATTTGGTAGAACGAGGACATCAAATTCCTCGGGCCTCAGAAGAATCATCTGAAACATGGCATCGGCGATCCTGTCTTTAACCACGATTTTGCCTTCTGGGGGTTCCATCCCGTTAAGATCACCCTCCAGGATCGTCATGTCCCCGTACGTCTCTC
>JALTIG010000093.1 GCA_027004185.1 bacterium
AAGAAGCGGAAGGCTCTTGGGATTGACAAGGCGAGAGAGCGAATCCTCTACGATATGGCGAAACGTAGAGAACTGGATGCCGCATAAAAAATCAGAAAGAATCTGAAAAAAGGAGGTATGAAACCGTGTCAAAAATAATTGCATCAGCAGCTATCCGTGGGGCGCACAAGATCTATGCTAGGGCGGAGGCGAAGTACAAGGAGGCATTGGAAAAATATGGCCCGAAACAGGAAGTGGCCTTTCCAGAAACCGCCTACTATCTCCCCATTATCTATGGGATTACGGGGATCGCGGTAACAAAATTGGAGGATATGGAGGAGGTTTTTAAGATTGCGAAGAGCCTTCTGCCCCCGCCGGTCAGGGAGAAGGTGCCCCTTCCCTATCTTGCGCCTGCATTGGACGCCGGTATGGCAACCCTCTTTGTAGAGGAGATGGAACAGGCGATTAAGTATGTGGAGGAACCTGATTTCTATCTGACAGGTGAGGAATGTGACGTGGAGAATGGTAAGATCTGGCTCGGGGCTGCCAATGACATCATCTTGAGAAAGCGTGGGGTCGAATTCGTGGATGGAACAGCCCCAGGGTTTGCCGCGATAGCCGGTGCCCCAGATACGAAGGAACAGGCCAAAAACCTGGCCCAAGAGCTTCAGGAAAAGAACCTGTATGTCTTTATGGGTGCCGATTATGAGGGAAAGCGGATGGCGGAACAGTTGGTTGAGGCGGATGTACAGATTGGGTGGCCGACCCGATTGATCCCCTTTGGGCCAGATATCGCCTCTGTAGCGGTCTTTGCCCTCGGTTTTGCAAACAGAGTTGCTTTTTCCTTTGGTGGTCTGAAGGGGGGAGATTTTCGGAAGATCTTAATCTATAACAAGGACCGTGTCTTTTCCTTTGTGCTGGCCTTGGGAACCGTAACGGACGAGTGGTATGCCAATGCGGCGGGCGCCATCAACTGGGGCTTTCCCACCATCGCCAATACCCCGATTCCCGAGGTACTGCCGACAGGAATCTGTACCTATGAGCATGTGGTTTCCAATATCCCCGTCGAAAATATTGTGGCAAAGGCCGTAGAGGTGCGAGGTCTGAAGGTCACGATTTCCGAGGTTCCGATCCCCTTGGCCTATGGGCCTGCCTTTGAGGGGGAACGTGTAAGGAAAGGGGATGTCTATCTTGAGTGTGGTGGCGGGCGGACCAATGCAGTTGAGTGGGTTACCTCGGCAGAGATGGATGAGATTGAGGATGGCAAGATCGAGCTTGTTGGACCGGATGTTAAGGATGTGGGGCCTGGTTCAAAGCTTCCCATGGCTGTTAAGGTTCAGATAGCAGGGCGGAAGATGGAGGAAGACTACGAACCGATCCTGGAACGCCAGATCCATCATCTGATCAACTACGCCCAGGGGATCATGCATATCGGTCAGCGAGATATTGCATGGTTGCGGGTCAGCAATCAGGCCGTGGAGAAGGGATTCTCAATGAAGGATATTGGGAGGATCCTGCATGCCAAGCTTCACCAGGATTTTGGTGCAATCTTTGATAAATGCCAGATCACGATTTATACCGTTGATGAGGAGGTAGACAAAATCCTTAAGCTGGCACGCGAAGCCTACCGCAAACGTGATGAACGTATCGAGGGGATGACGGATGAAACAACGGACATCTTCTATTCCTGTACCCTTTGCCAGTCCTTTGCACCTAACCACGTCTGTATTATCAGTCCTGAGCGTACAGGACTCTGCGGTGCCTACAACTGGATGGACTGCAAGGCCTCTTATGAAATCAATCCGACCGGCCCGAATCAGCCTGTAGAGAAGGGAGAGGTGATCGATCCGATCAAGGGTCAGTGGAAGGGATGCAACGAATTTCTCTACAAGGCCTCCCGTCAAGTCTATGATCACTATAATTTCTACAGCATTGTGGACGATCCCATGACAACCTGTGGATGCTGTGAATGTATCGCTGCCGTTCTACCGCTTTGTAATGGCGTTATGACAGTGGATCGTGACTATATGGGTATGACCCCTTGTGGAATGAAGTTCTCGACGCTGGCGGGAACCGTTGGAGGGGGTGTTATTACCCCCGGGTTTGTGGGTCACGGAAAGTATAACCTGACGCAACGCAAATGGCTGGCCGCCGAGGGTGGAATTAAGCGCCTCGTCTGGATGCCGAGCCGTTTGAAGGAAGAGGTTATGGAGCGGTTGAAGAAACGTTGTGAGGAGATTGGAATTCCCGATCTGTATGAAAGGATTGCTGATGAAACCATTGGTGAGACAGAGGAAGAGATTCTTCCCTTCCTCCAGGAGAAGAAACACCCTGCGCTGGAGATGCCGCCAATTTTGGGTGAGTAGTGTCAGGGACGTGATACCGATGTGAAAGGAGAAAGGTTATGGGTTTAACAGGGATACAGATTTTCAAGATGCTACCGAAGACGAACTGTAAGGAGTGCGGACAACCAACCTGTCTTGCCTTCGCGATGGCACTGGCGGCTGGGAAGGCGGAATTGGCCAAATGTCCTTATGTCTCGGAGGAAGCGAAGGCGGTTCTGGCAGAGGCATCGGCACCTCCGATCCGCCCGGTGAAGATCGGAAACGGCGAACGCGGGTTTACCATAGGGGGTGAAACCTGTCTGTTTCGGCATGAGAAGACCTTCGTGAACAAACCGGGGTTTGCTATCTTCGTATCGGATACGATGTCAGAGGAGGAGATCGATCGGAAGATTGAAAACTTTATGAAGTATCGGTATGAGCGCGTTGGGGTTTTGCTCAAGCCGGATATGTTTGCTGTCAAAAACGAGAGTGGCGATGCGGAAAAGTTCAAGGCGTTGGTTGAAAAGATCAACGGGAAGACCGATGCCACCTTTACCCTGATGAGTGACAGCACAGATGCCTTATCTGCTGCGATTGGTGTCCTTGGAGACAACAAACCCCTGATCTATGCTGCGACAAAAGATAACTGGTCAGAGATGGCGGAACTGGCCAAATCTACGGGGTGCCCTTTGGCTGTGAAGGCAGCGAACCTGGATGAGGCGGCCGAACTCACCCAGGAGATTCAGAAGGCAGGCGTGAAGGATATGGTACTGGATACCAGTTCAAGGACTCTAAGAAGGGCTTTTGAAGACCAGATCTTTATCCGGCGCTTGGCCCTCCAGAAGAAATTCCGACCCTTAGGATTTTCGACCATTGCGTTTCCAAATGAGATGACAGACGATCCCATCAAGGAAGCGGTCATTGCCTCCATGTTTATCGCTAAGTATGCGGGAATCATTGTACTGTCAGAGGCAGAGCCACATAACCTCTTTCCATTGCTTGTGGCACGACTGAATATCTATACCGATCCGCAGCGTCCCATGATGATGGAGGAGGGAATCTACGAGATTAATGATCCGGATGAGAATTCGCCTGTGCTGATTACCACGAATTTCTCCCTGACCTACTTTGTGGCCGGGGGTGAGATTGAGGCCAGTAAGGTACCGAGCTGGCTGCTCATCATGGATACGGAAGGGTTGTCCGTTTTGACAGCATGGGCAGCAGGTAAGTTCGTTGGTGACGCTATGGGCATCTTCATCAAGAAGTCTGGCATCGCGGACAAGGTGAAACACCGGAAGGTTATAATCCCAGGGTATGTCGCCGTCGTGAGCGGTGACCTGGAAGAAGAGCTTGGAGAAGGATGGGAAGTTTTGATCGGACCAAGGGAAGCGGCGCACTTACCCGCCTATTTGAAGATGTGGAAGGCAGATTAACGTAAACTGAGGCATATGAAGGAGGATATGAAGCGATGATTATAATAGGTGAACGCATTAACGTCATGACCAAGGTCCTTGGGAACGCGATGAAGACACGTGACAAGAAACCCATTCAGGACATGGCCATTAAAGAGACCGAGGCGGGCGCGAATTATCTGGATCTCAATCTCGGTCCTGCAAGGAGAGGCGGCCCGGAGCTGATAAAGTGGGTGATCGAGATCGTAGAGGAGGTTTCGGATCTCCCCCTGTTTCTTGACACTACTAATGTTGAGGCCATCGAGGCCGGGTTACAGATTGCAAGCCATGATCATGGCAAACCGGTGATTAATTCTGTGTCTTGCCGACCGGAGAGAATGGAAGCTCTGCTTCCCCTTGCAAAGAAATACGATGCAGGTATCGTTGCTTTGCTATTAGGCGTTGATGGTATTCCTCGGGATGCAAGCGAACGGGGTGTCTTAGCAGCGGAGATTTTCCATAAGGCAACTGCTGAATATGGTATCGCGGAAGAGGATATCTGGTTTGACCCAATTGTCCTTCCCATCAATGTCCAGTTGCAGCAGGTTCAGGCCTGTTATGAATTTACGGAACAGATTCCATATATGGCACCAAACGGAAAATCGACCTGTGGCGTATCCAATGTCTCGAACGGGTCCCCAACTCATCTGCGTCCCATCCTGAACCAGACCTATATGATTATGCTTCAGAAGCAGGGGATGTATTCCTGTATCATGGACCCCTTAGATGAAGGGATGATGGAGTTTGCAAAGGGAGGCAGGCAGGAGATCGTTCAACTTATCTATAAGATGTTGGATGGTGAGGAAGTGAATCCCAATGATTTATCCCCAGAAGAGCTGAAATTTTATAAAACGGTCAAGGTCCTGCGTGGAGACATTCTCTATTCCGATTCCTGGTTAGAGGTTTGAATAGATAAGGGGGATGGGTGTCCATCCCCCTTATTTATGTTTCCATGTGTAAAGAAACAACCAATTTAAGGGATGACGGAGTCGGCGGTGAGCAAATCGCATGTTGTTGTTGTGGGTGGGGGTGTGGCGGGAATTGCGTGTGCCGATGAACTTGCACAGGAAGGTTTGAAGGTCACCCTCATTGAAAAGGAGCCTGAGATTGGCGGATGGGCGGCTGATTATTGTTGCAAAGCGACGGATCGTTGCAACAGATGTTTTGTTTGTGTGGCGGATAAGGAGAGGAATTCCCTACAATTGGAGAGTAAGGTAACGTTTCAAACGAACCAAATGGTCCACGGAGTTGAAAGAAATCGTTCAGGTTATCTCCTAAAAATTACTGATCGAGTAAAGGGTGTAGAAGAGGATGTACATGCGGATGCGGTTGTTTTCGCTACGGGATTCACCCCCTTTGACGCGAGGAAGAAGGGTGAGTTGGGATATGGTCGGTACCCTGATGTCATCACAGGTCTTGATTTGGAGAGGATGCTTCGAAATAAGGGCAATGTCTTTAAACCTTCAGATGGGGAGGTGCCAGGGAAGGTAGCCTTCATCCAGTGTGTAGGCTCACGGGATGAAAGTATTGGACATCTCTATTGTTCCAAGGCCTGTTGTGCCTATGCCCTGAGAATGGCCAGAGTGATCCGTGCACAGAATCCTGAAACGGAGATATATTTTTATTACATGGATATTCAGCCGGCGGGAAGGAACTTCGATGAAATCCTAAGCGCCTGTGAGGAAGACCCCAAATTTTATTTTGTACGTGCGATTCCATCTAAGATATACCAGTATTATCAAAAGAAAGGTCTTATGATGCGGACACTGGAAAGCAGACGAGGAGAGATCGATGAGATCTTTTTCGATATGATCGTGCTTTCCATTGGGATGGAGCCCAATAAGGAAAACCAGGGGTTATGGGATCAGATAGGCCTTGAGAACGGTTCAGAGGGATTTGTTGATCCCCTGTCAAGTCCAGAGGGGATATTTCTGGCAGGAACAGTTTCAGGCCCTAAGGACATCGAACGCTCCATCATGGACGCGAAGCAGGTGGCACTATCAGTCATGAAGTTTCTGGAGGGAAAAGGATGAGTGGCAAGCAGGCGGTTCTACGGATACCCGAGGGAACCCCAGAGATTAAGGAGATTGTGATCCGACCGGAGGTGGTGGTGGCAGGAGACCATCCGGCCGCTCTTGTGATGTCGGACTATCTTGCCTCGATGGGGGTTTCGGTTATACTAATCATTCCAACTGAAAACATGGATGGATGCCTCGTTCCCATGAAACCCCTGATGACGGTGGATGAGGATATACGTGGTGCATATGGGTTGTTGCCGGAGAGAGTAGAGAAGAACCCCAAGATTACCGTTTTTCCCCAGGCACATCTCGTGGATATCTCGGGATGGTGGGGGAATTTTACAGTGAGACTGATTTCCAATGGTGAAGAAAGAGAGATACAGGCCTCCGGCGTGGCACTGGCGTATCGAATGCTCCCTGAAATATCTAAACAATCCGATGAGGAGGGGAGAGCCTCTTTTACAGAGTTTTTAGCGGGGCTTGATCTGGAAAAGGGGGTATGGAACGCCAAGCCAATAAAACGGGTCGCCTTTGTTCTTGATGCGGATAAAAGGGATGAAAAGTGGGCCAGCGGTATCGCGGTTCGAGTGGGATTGTATCTAAAGAAAAGGTTCAAAACGGAGTGTTACATCCTTTGCCAGGATCTTAAGGCCTCCCTCGATGACATGGAGGGAGATTATCGCCGTGCTCGTGAATCAGGGATCCTTTTTTTTAAGTTTCGTGATCTTCCCCGTTTTTACAGATCAGAATGGGGTGGTCGGCTTGAATTTGAAGACACATCCGCCATCTCACCGGCTGGCCCCTCTAATGTTACCCTGGAGGAGTTGGATTTGGTCGTCTGGCAGGAACACCTGATTCTGGGTGAAGATCTCATTACCATACTGAATCATATGAAGATACCGATAGAGGAAGGCACTGTTGGTCCTCTCAACCCGCAGTTTATTGGTCGAACCCCCAAGATGGGTGTTGTAGTAGGAGGCGATGCGTGGTTTCCAGAGTACCCGATGGATGCCGTCATGACAGCCCTGGCGGCAGCTGAAGAACTCTATCAGCGTGTGGGACTTGGAACATACGCTATCGATATTGACCGGGTGGCGGAGGTGGATCCAAGCAAGTGTGCCACATGTCTGACCTGTTTTAGAATATGTCCCCATGACAGCATTCGGATTGAACGGTATGGTGAACGAAACGTCTATATTACAAAAGGGGCCAAAGAGGGATCCACATGGGAAGCCGCCCGTGTAAAGGTTGAGACGTGTAACGGATGTGGCCTGTGTGCCAGTGAATGTCCGGCCAAAGCGATTCAACTGATCTATTATCCGGATATCGAGGTGATGGAATTTCTGGAAGGAAATCTGTAGGAAGTACAGGGAGAATATAATAATGAATCGTAGTAAGAACCCAAGGATTGTGGCATTTTGTTGTGAAGAATCAGGGATGCCTGCTTATGAGCACGCTCTATCATTAGGGCTTGAGCTTCCCGATGGTTTGAGGGTGGTAGCATTGCCCTGCGGAGGAAGGGCCGAAACAGGGTATATACTGAGGGCCTTAGATAAGGGTGCAGATGCCGTCATGATTTTTGCCTGTTACGAAGGTAATTGTAAATATGTTCAAGGAAACATCAGGGCGGAGAAAAGGGTTAAGTACCTGAGGGAGCGACTGGAAAGGATAGGGTTGTCCCCGGAAAGGATTGTTTTTTGTCCAGTCGCACCTGCAAGCGGACAGAGATTTGCTGAGCTCGTTCGCAGTGAGGTGGAAACGCTTCAGAGGGATACGTAAAAAAATTTATATATAAAGGAAGGGTAGTGAGATGATTATTGCAGAGCAAAAACCGATTGAAGAGATTCTTGAGATGCTGGCTCCCCACAAGAAGATCCTTTTAGCTGGCTGTGGAGCCTGCGTAACCGTATGTCAGGCAGGGGGTGAAAAAGAGGTTGGAGTTTTGGCATCGCAGATTCGCTTGGCAAGAAAGGAGGCTGGGAACCCCATCGAGATAATTGAAACAACCATAACGCGCCAATGTGAACCTGAATTTATGGATGAAGTGAAAGATATAATGAAAGAAGTTGAAGCTGTGTTATCAATAGCTTGTGGAGTCGGGGTTCAGGTAATGGCCCAGACCTTCTATGACAAACCCGCGTATCCTGGATTGAACACGTCCTTCTTGGGTTTCCCAGAGGAACACGGCGTTTTTACTGAGCGGTGTGCCGCATGTGGTAATTGTATTCTTCACCTAACAGGTGGGATCTGTCCTATTGCCCGTTGTTCAAAAAGTCTTCTGAATGGGCCTTGTGGGGGATCCCAGAACGGAAAATGCGAGATTAGTAAGGATGTGGATTGTGCCTGGCAACTGATCTATGACAGGCTGAAAGCACTTGGGAAACTGGATAATCTTAAAGAGATCATTCCACCCAAAAAATGGATCACCAGTCGAGATGGTGGGCCGAGGAAAATCGTGAGGGAGGATCTTCGGATATGAAAAGTGGATCGAATCTTGAGAAGGTATTTGAAAAGGGTGTATTTGCCGTAACCGCCGAGCTTGGTCCCCCAAAAGGGAATGATGTGAGCGTTGTTCTTAGAAAGGCCAAGCACCTGAAAGGGATAGTGGATGCTGTCAATGTGACCGATAACCAAACGGCCATTGTCAGGATGTCATCGATCGCAACTTCAAAGATTTTATTGGACTTGGGCATAGAACCCGTGATGCAGATGACCTGCCGTGATCGGAACCGAATCGGTATCCAGAGCGATATCTTTGGAGCTACAGCGCTTGGCATCAAAAACTGTTTGTGTCTAAGTGGTGACCATCAACGTTTTGGGAATGAGATTGATTCAAAGAATGTCTATGATCTTGACTCGATTCAGCTTTTGGGTGTATTAAAGGGTATCAGGGATGAGGGAAGAACCCTTGGGGGGGACGAAGTTGAAGGGGATGTAAAACTCTTTTTGGGGGCAGCGGCAAATCCGTTTGGAGATCCGTTTGAATTCCGGGCGATTAGGCTGGCTAAAAAGGTAAAGGCGGGTGCTGATTTTATTCAGACCCAATGTATCTATGACATGGACCGCTTTAAGGAGTGGATGAAGATGGTTCGTGATTTGGGGTTGCATGAACGGACACATATAATGGGAGGGGTCATGCCACTCAAATCAGGAGGTATGGCACGTTACATGCAGAAGAACGTGCCTGGTATTACGATCCCAGATGATATCGTAAAACGAATGGTTGCGGCACCGAAAGGGAAGGGTGCAGCAGAAGGTATTAAGATTTGTATTGAGACCATCGAACAATTAAAGGAGATTGAAGGGGTTGACGGAGTGCATATCATGGCTCTTGAATGGGAACATCGTGTTCCAGAAATCGTTGAGGAGGCTGGGCTTCTTCCAAGACCGAGATGGTGATATAAAAGGAGGGTTATCTGATGGGCTTTGTGGACCACCTTTCATCGGGGGAGTTTACCAAGATTGTTGAAATTCAACCTCCAAAGGGGGTGGATCTATCGAAGTTTCTGGGATACGCCGAGGCGATACGGGGACGGATTGATGCGATTCTTGTGCCCGAACTTGAAACTTCTGTCATGCGGCTTTCGTCACTTGCAGCATCGAAATTTCTATCTGAAAGAGGGTTTGAGACCATTCATCATACACCGTGTGGGCACAAGAACCGGATTGCTCTTCAATCAGAACTCTTAGGGGCCTATGTTTTAGGACTTAGAACAGTATGGGTAACGAGGGGGGATCCACCAAACATCGGTGACCATCCAGAAGCGAAAGAGGTCTTTGACCTTGACGAAAATGACCTTCTTTCAGCGGTAAAAAGGCTTCAAGAAGGGTATGATCTTTCTGGGAATGACCTTGAGGGAGCCCCTACCTTTACAGTAGGTGCCTCTTTTAGCGCCGGAGCTACAGGTCATGTCCTGGATCTTGAAGTGCTGGAAATGGAGAAGAAGATACGGTTGGGTGCGGACTTTTTTATCACTGCGCCGATTTTTGATGTGGAGCATTTTGCCACAGTTATGGAAAAGGTACGACCGTTTAAAGTGCCCGTGATCGCGTCGGTGATGATCTTGAAATCCGTTGGGATGGCCCGATATATAAATAAACATATTGAAGGGGTAACCGTTCCAGATGGTATCATACAGCGAATTATGGAAGAACCTGACAAACAGAAAGCATCCATTGAGATTACCGCTTCCCTCATTAAGGAGTTTGAGCGTATGTGTGAGGGGGTTTGTATCATTCCTATTGGATGGGAGGATAGGGTTCCGCATGTGTTAGATGCCTGTGGATATTAAGATTTTTAATTATAAATTTCCTTATGTGAGGTAAAAATGGGGTCCACCCACTCTTTGAAGCGTATGGATGAGAAGGTTAGGGAAGGAGTGGGAGCGGGTGTGAAATTACCCGAGGAGGTTTTATGGGCCCTTCTTGAGAAGGGAGATAATGGTGTTCTAGTTCTGGATGCCAATACAAATATTATCTACGCCAACCAGGTATTCTTGAATATTACAGGACTTGATTTTTCAAGGGTTTTGAACCGTTCCTTTTACCATTTTGTAGACCCTAGTCAGGTGGAGTCTCTCAAGTCTGTGCTTGAGAAGCCAGATGAGAGCTGTGGGAAATTTTGCCGTGAGACGGCATTTTTGAAAGAAGACGGGTCTTATATTGTAACGGATACGTGTTTTTCTCCTGATTATGAAAGGGCTTCTCCCCTGATCTATGTTTATGTTCGGGATCTCACAGAATGGAAGGTGATTGAGGGAGAACTTAAGAAGGCAAACAGCTTTTTCGTAAACCTCATAGAGAGCTCTGTAGATGGGATTATAGCGGCGGATATTAAGGGAAACATCATTATCTTCAATCATAGCGCGGAAGAACTTATCGGATACAAGGCGGATGAGGTTATAGGGGGAAAACTTCATATCACAGAGATCTATCCCGAGGGTGTGGCAAAGGAGATCATGCGCAAACTGCGCAGTGAAGAGTATGGGGGTGTGGGCAAGCTGACTCCCATACGGATTACGGTACTAAACCGGAAAGGAGAAGAGATCCCCATCGAACTTTCCGCTGCACTTGTATATGAAGAAGGGCGGGAGATTGCTAGTGTAGGGATATTTACGGATTTGAGGGAGCGTCTTAAGATAGAGGAACAATTACAGCAGACGCACCTACAGCTTCTCCAATCGGAAAAGATGGCTTCGGTAGGGAAACTGGCAGCGGGTGTGGCACACGAGATCAACAATCCACTTGGAGGGATCCTGATCTATGCGAGCTTGATGCTTGAGGATATGGCGGAGGATGATCCAAGACGTTCTGATATTCAAAGGATTGTTCAGGAAACCACACGTTGCAAGGAGATTGTTAAAAGCCTATTGGAGTTTGGTCACCAGAGCGGTCCAAAGTTTGAACCTATGGATGTAAATCGTGCGATTGTTGACGGACTGTTCTTTTTGGAAAACCAGGCCATTTTTCATAACATAGAGGTTACCAAAGACTTGGATCCATTTTTGCCAAGGATTATGGGGAATGCTAGTCAGCTCAAACAGGTTTTTATGAATATGGCGGTCAATGCTGCAGATGCCATGGCGGGGAATGGTAGATTGACCATTCAAACCAGACTCAGTGAAGACGAGACCCTTGTGCAAGTGGCTTTTACGGATACCGGGGTTGGGATCCCGGAAGAAAACTTGTCTAAGATTTTTGATCCCTTTTTTACTACCAAGGAGGTGGGGAAAGGGACAGGCCTCGGCCTTGCCGTTTGTTATGGGATTGTTGAGAAACACGGGGGGCATATCGAGGTAGAGAGCAAGGTTGGGGAAGGAACTACTTTCCGAATCATCTTGCCCGTCAAAGGAGAGCAAAGAAGTGAAACAATCCGAGAGGATAAGAATTTCTGACGGCTCAGTCGTTGATCCTGGGTTTACGCAACAGGTCATTCAGCTTACTGGGGAAGAGGTAATGTCCTGTTTTCAATGCCTGAAATGTACCAATGGATGTCCCTTGGCCCCTGAGATGGACGTACCGCCTAACAAGGCGATTCGATATGTTCAATTGGGGATGAGAGATGCCGCCTTAAATGCTGATTCCATATGGATTTGTGCAACCTGCTATACCTGTAGCGTGCGATGCCCCAACGATATCGATATTGCCCATGTTATGGATACATTGCGAAGATTGTCTTACCAGTCCCACGGAGATG
>JALTIG010000094.1 GCA_027004185.1 bacterium
ATCATTCTTGCTGTTTTAATGACCTTTACCGTTTATCTCCTCTGTCTGAAACACAACGATTGGGGACCTTCCGGCCCTAAAACAACCTTCTTGGAAAAGATTCTCTCTTTGAAAGGCTCCATTGAGATGCTAGTTCTATTCGGTTTGGTAATGGGTGGACTATATATCGGTTTTTTTACCCCGAGCGAGGCAGGAGCGGTAGGGGCTTTTTTTGCCCTCCTTATCAGTATGTTTCGCCGGGCTATTACTTGGAAGGGCTTCGTTAACGCCATCCACGATACCCTTCGAATCTCCAGTTTTATTGTGATCATCGTAGCGGGGGCCGTGGTATTCGGCCGTTTCCTCGCTGTTACACGCCTGCCCTATACTATCGCAAAGTGGGCTTCGGCACTTCCTGTCCCCGGGTACATCATCCTTTGGCTCATGATCGCCGTTTTCATTATTGGTGGCGCGATCATGGATGCCCTTGGTTTTTTGCTTATCACCATTCCTATTTTCTATCCCCTTGCAATGGAACTTCACTACGATCCGGTATGGTTTGGTGTAATGATCACTATTGTAACTACCATGGGTGCCATTACCCCCCCAGTGGGGGTCAACGCCTATGTAGTGGCTGGGATGTCAAAGGATGTCACCCCACTTTCAACAGTTTTTAAGGGCGTGATGTATTTTTTACCTTCTTATATTATCTGCATCCTTTTACTGGAGATTTTCCCCAAGCTGGTAATGGTACTTGCCAATACCGTAAAATGATGTCCCGCTTAGTCTTCATTCCGTAGCAGAGTTTAGGACATCCAAGCGCACTGGTGGATAATAGAATCACCCAAGCTCCGTACAAATCTTCATGTATCACCAGGGTTCTTCAACGAAAAAAAGAGGAACCGAAATTCGTCTGCTATACGACAACCCAAAAAAAAAATAAAGGGGCAGACTGAATCACCTAACCCTTTGAAATCATTGGCACGCCTGGAGGGATTCGAACCCCCGGCCTGCGGATTAGAAGTCCGCTGCTCTATCCAGCTGAGCTACAGGCGCAATTTTCTGAATCATACATATCTTGGGACAGTTCGTCAATTCCTGCTGCCTTTAAAACTTTTAAGACACCTATAGAATAAAAACTATCCCGGATTCATTGACAAGATTCCTGTTATCTAATAAAGTTCAAATGAATGTAGATTTTCTTTGTTTGTGGAAAAACTTGAAGTGTTGCCCATAATTCAGAAAAATGAAGGAGGTAAAATGAAAACCACCATACTCAGCGTTAGAGCAATGGAAATTCTCGATTCACGTGGAAACCCCACTGTCAGGGTTTTTGTGGAACTCAGCGACGGCACAACCTCGGCCGCTTCTGTCCCCTCCGGTGCAAGCACGGGCGAAAACGAGGCGATTGAACTCCGCGATAACGATCCTAAACGTTATGCAGGCAAAGGGGTTCTCAATGCCGTTGCCAACGTCAACGAAAAACTTGGCCCAGCCATCACTGGGATGGATGTTTTCCAGCAGGCTATGATCGATCGGCGCATGATCGAACTTGATGGTTCCCCTAACAAATCCCGCCTCGGTGCCAATGCCATTCTTGGCGTCTCTATGGCCGTTGCCCGTGCTGCTGCTACTTCCGCGCGGATCCCTCTGTATACGTACCTTGGCGGTGCAGGAGCAAGACGCATCCCGGTCCCGTGCATGAATATCCTAAACGGAGGGGAACATGCCGATAATAACGTAGATTTTCAAGAGTTCATGGCTGTCCCGCTCGGTGCTCCATCCTTTCGGGAAGGGGTCCGATACGTTGCAGAAACCTTCCATGTTCTTAAAAGAATCCTCAAAGATCGCGGATTATCCACCGGTGTCGGGGATGAAGGTGGTTTTGCACCAAACCTGGAAAGCAATGAAGATGCCATCGAAACCATCATCCAGGCAATTGAAAGGGCAGGGTATAAACCGGGCATTGACATCGCCATTGCCTTGGATAGTGCTGCAACCTCTTTTGCTGTCGATCCGAAGGGACCCTATGATCTCAAGTGGTCCGGGGGCGGCCCTATGAAGAGCGAAGATCTGATCAATCTCGCTGAAGACTGGGTCTCGAAATACCCGATTGTTCTCTGGGAAGACCCTCTCGCTGAAGAGGACTGGGAAGGTTTCAAAAGATTTACGAAAAAGCTTGGTAACCGCCTTGAGGTTGTGGGGGATGATATCTTCGTTACCAACACACAGTACATCCGACGGGGGATCGAAGAGGGCACAGCAAATTCCTCTCTTATCAAGTTGAACCAGATTGGGACAGTGTCTGAAACCATTGAGGCGGTTCGCATGTGCCGTGACGCGGGATGGCGGGCCTTTATCTCCCACCGTTCCGGGGAAACGGAAGATACCTTCCTCGCCGATTTCGCTGTGGCCATGGATACTGGCCACCTGAAATCCGGCTCGGCCAGCCGCAGCGAAAGAATCGCAAAATATAACCGCCTGCTGGAGATTGAAGAGGAGCTCGAAGACACGGCCCTCTATTACTGGAAGTAGAAGGGCATCTTCCGAGCAGAGGGGGGAGGAATGCCGAATCCTTGACAATTTACCCGTTCTGGTTAAAATAACATGAAAATTTTGAAGTGATGAGGCTCACATAACCGCTGTTCCGGCTGATAGCCTCTACGAGAGGGCTTCTCAAAGGTCCCTGAGTAGAGGCTTTTATTTTGGCCTGAACTGGACGGAAAACTGCAATAGGAAAGACGGGTATGGCTTTCAAAAGTATCCTTTTCGGTGAATATAACCGTCCTGAGTGTGCCTCAAGTCCTCCAGATTTTTTTTCGGATCTGAACCTCGATCAGGTGGTTGATACCATCAGTGACTCCTGGCAAGCCAGCCAATTGAAACCCTTCTTTTACACACCCCTTCGAAACCCAGACATCATCCAATACCGCCAGAAAGTAATGCAGGACCTTGAACAAGTCCCTCTGCTGAAGGGTATCAAGGCCTTTGCCGAAGCCATGAACACCGTCCAGCGCTATCTGAATATGGCCGAAAAACTGGACTTCGACGCACATAAAAAGGGCTGGTTCCTGGAATCGGCTCTTCTCTATGGGGAGGCCCTTAGCGCACAGGTACAGGCACTTGCCAGCCTCAAGCTATCGTCTCAGGGCCTCAAGGCTTTTCGGGAATACATCACAACCTACGTACAATCGAACGACTTCAAGACCTTGGTGAAGGAGGCTTACCAAGTTAAGAAAGCGCTGTCAGAAATCACGTATTGTCTGATCATTCAAGGTGGAAAATTCAAGGTTAAGCCATATGAAGGGGAAATCGATTATAGTGTTGATGTGGAAAAAACCTTTGAAAAATTTCGGCAGGGGGCCTCAAAGGATTATATGGTAAAGCTTCCTGTAAGGTCCGGCTTAAACCATATCGAGGCCAAGATCCTTGAATTTGTCATAAAACTATATCCTGAACCGTTTTTCATGTTAGATCGATTCTATGTTCGGCACCATTCCTTTTTTGATAAAACGATCAAAAGATTTGGACTAGAGATACTATTTTACATCTCTTACTTAAATTTTATCGAAGACTTCAAACAGAAGGGACTGCCCTTCTGCTACCCGAGGGTCTCCAGATCGAGCAAAGAGATATCTGTCCGGGACAGCTTCGATCTGGCTCTGGCACACGTGTTACGCAATCAGTCCGCATCCCTTGTGCTGAATGATTTTTCCCTGAAGAGCCCGGAACGTATCCTTATTATCACGGGTCCAAACCAGGGTGGTAAAACCACATTCGCACGCATGGTCGGTCAGCTCCACTACCTTGCCAGCCTTGGCTGTCCCGTGCCTGGAAGGGAAGCACAGCTTTACCTGTTTGACAAGATTCTGACACATTTTGAGAGGGAGGAGGATATCCGTAACCTGCGCGGAAAATTTGAAGATGATCTGATTCGCATGCGGGAGATCCTCGACCGGGTTACCCCTGATAGCCTCTTGATCGTAAATGAGATCTTTTCTTCCACCTCCCTGAATGATGCCCTTTTATTGAGCAGAGAGATCATCCTTCGTTTGATAGATCAGGACGTTTTATGTGCATGGGTCACCTTTATCGATGAGCTATCCTCGCTGAATGAAAAAACTGTCAGCATGGTCGCTACGGTCAATCCAGAAGATCCGACCGAACGGACCTTTAAAGTTATCCGGAAGCCAGCGGACGGACTGGCATATGCCCTCTCACTTGCCAGAAAACACCGTCTCACCTATGAAGCAATCAAGGAGCGCATTCGATGATGAAGGTTTTTCTCATGTTTCCCGACCGGGATTTTGATCCTGAGGAAGCCCTGCCACCCAATGCAGCGGACCTTGTCCAAGATCTGGAATTAGAAACCCTTTTCGAGGCCATGGCCCAGGGAGATGAATTTCTATATACAGTAGCAAGGCAAGTGGTATTGTCAAGCATACAAGATATTGACGTCCTGCACTATCGACAGGGGATCCTCCGGGATTGTCTAAACAATCCAGAGGTGATCAGGAGGCTCTACCAGGTTCCCATGGAATTCCTGGAACGAAAACGCAGTCAATGGCTATGGATATCTACCCGCTATGCAAATCCCAGCTCTATCTTGAATAGTGCAGTACACATGCTGGAAGCATCACTCGATCTGCTTCGAACCTTAAGAGAGATCGCTGACTCGAATATCGATAGATTCCACTCCATGGGTTTTCGCAGGTTCTTCAACATGCTTCAGGAAGAGCTTGATGATGCTTACCTGTCCAAGGTAGAGGGGCATATCAAGTCATTGAAATTTCCAGAGGGCGCCCTAATACGCGCTCAGCTTGGGAGAGGAAATGAAGGTACCTGCTACGTGCTTTGCAAACCGAATAGTGCTGGCAGGAGCTGGCTTCAGCGTGTATTTTCCAATAAATCACCAACTTATTCCTTCACACTTCATCCGCGGGATGAATTTGGCGCGCGGGCTCTTGCCGAATTGCGGGACAGGGGGATTGTCAAGGCAGCCAGCGCAGTTGCACGCGCTGCAGATCACATCGAGAGCTTCTTCAACATGATGCGTTTGGAATTGGCCTTCTATCTCGGGTGTTTGAACCTGCGCGAGAGACTTGTTTCATTATCTGAACCCCTCGTGATGCCGGAGATCACCCCACCAAACCCAAGTAGGCTCACGTGCCGTGAGCTATATGACATCTCCCTTGCCCTTACCATGCAACGACAGATTGTCTCCAATGACGTAAATGCGGATGGAAAAGACCTCATCCTCATTACCGGACCTAACCAGGGGGGGAAAACCACCTTTCTCCGGAGTGTCGGCTTAGCCCAACTCATGATGCAATCTGGGATGTTCGTGGCCGCCAGATCGTTCAGATCCAATCTGTGCACAGGGATTTTTACCCACTTCAAGCGTGAGGAGGATAAGACTATGGAAAGCGGAAAATTCGTAGAGGAATTGAGGCGTATGAGTGCCATCGTGGATCACCTGACCCCTCATGCCCTCATCCTATTCAATGAATCTTTTGCAGCAACCAACGAACGTGAAGGTTCTGAAGTTGCCAGACAGATTGTTAGTGCCCTGATCGAAAAGCGAATCAAGGTGTTCTTTGTCACACACTTTTATGAGTTTGCCCACAGTTTTCATGAAATGGGCAAACAAAATGTTTATTTTCTCAGGGCTCAGCGTTTGGAAGACCAGCGCCGAACGTTCAAGATGATAGAGGGTAAACCTCTAAAAACCAGTTTCGGTGTGGACCTGTTTCAAAAGGTTTTTCGTACCCCCTTCTTCCAAGCACCCTGAAATCTAGTAGAAATTATGGAGGCGAGGAACGGCTAATCGGGGACAAACGTATCCAGAAAATTCCCCATCAGTAAAAGGGATCACGGATCTTGGTTGAACCTGGGAAAACCTACACACTTCTTGTTAACTTTCGCGTGAGGTGGAGCGGGAGAGTTTCCTTTTCCGAGTGATCGGAGGTAAGTGGGCTTTACACTTCCGGCAGGTCACGGCATCTACAGGATTTAATGACATACAATGGGGACAGTACCGGAATCTTTCCTGTTTTTTATCAATCCCTTTTGTAATGAGAAGGAGACCTGCAATAGCGATAATGATCCCTATGGCGTAAAGGGGGATAAAGGCCGAAGTTTGTCGGAAGAAATGGGTGTCGAGACGGACAACACCCACCCCAAAAAAGGCGATCGCAGCGCCGATAATCCAGAATTTTTTTTGTCCCTTGACAATATCGGGGTCTGTCTCAGGCATCTTGAAGATCTCCTAATGCAATAACCCGTAGGAGATGTAACAAGAACAGATGATGGCGGTGGTAATAACCCCAGCTACCGAAGGCCCAATACAGTGAGGAAGAATCATGGCTTCGGGCTCTACTTCCATGGCGCACTTCTGCGCCACCTTTGCCGTGGTTGGAATACACGAAACGGCCGCTATTCCGATCAATGGATTGATGGCCCCTTTGCCGAAAAATGTGACCAAGAGCCCTCCCAGCAGGCCACCAATGGCTGAAAGGATAAGGGCCACCATCCCGAGAAACATGACAAGAAAAACCGATTTGGAAAAGATCGTATCCACACTTAGAAGGGCCCCCAGCGTGAACCCGAGAAAAACAGTGGACCCGCTCAGAATGACATCATTCAGGAAGACCTGAAATCGTTTTAAGGCCGCCGTTTCCTTAACTCCAACCCCGAAGAAGAAGCTGGCGATCAGGGGAGCTGCAACCGGGAACAGAAGACATAGTACTACACCGGCCACTACCGCAAAGGTAAACTTCTGCGCAGGCGAGATTATGGGAAGCTCCTGTTCCTCCATTGTAATTCCTCGAAGGGATTTTGGAATCATCATCTTGATTATATATGGATAAACGGCATAGGCCACACTGAGATAAACATAGGCCACAACCGTGATGGGTACAAAGAGCTCCTTGGCAAGCATCAGGGAGGCATAAAGTACAATGGGACCATCGGCACCACCAACGGAGGCAATAGCCGCTGCCTCCTTAAAGGGAAACCCGAATGCAACGGCGATCGGAAGGGTAAAAATGGTTCCCAGCTCCGCCATAACAGCGAGGAAGAAACTCAACATGGGCCGGGCAATCAGAAAATCTACATCGGTGATCACACCAATACCCATGAAAACAAGGCAGGCGATCAAACCATTCGTAAAGGTGAATGTATAGATAGGTTGCAGAAAATAGACCTGCAGGGCCTGCATCAGTTCTCCAACCTTACTGGTGAGGGGGCTTAAAAAGAGGTTTCCAACCCCTCCGCCACCCGGAAGAATCAGCATTCCGGCATTGACCATGCACATGGCAAACCCCATCGGAACCATTAGTAAGGGGTCAAGGACCTCCTTGTAACCCAGATAGAGTAGAAAACCGCCTAGAAAAATAAGAAAGATTCTCCCGAATGCCATGGTACTCGAAACCATGAAAAGTGTATGCAGCCCAGGGAAAAGCCCAACTAACTGATCAATCATAGAAAACTACCCCTCATTTATGACAGCAATGTATGTGTGGATATGTGTCTTTATAGGTCGTTATTATTCACATACTGATCATCTTTCGGATCCCAAGGACCATCAGACCTACAAACATGGCCACGGCAAAGGTAACCCCATAGATCCCTAATGCAAGCTTCAAAGCCTCAATCCAGGTCATGACCTACTCCACCACCGCAAGAAGCGAGTTGCGGTCTACCGTATCTCCTACCTTAACCTCAACAGATTTCACCACCCCATCGATCGGTGATCTGACAGGAATCTTCATCTTCATGGATTCCAGAACCAGCAGGACATCCTTAGCCTTCACCGTGTCCCCTGGTTTCACATTGACTTCCAGGATCTTTGATAACATCTTAGCCTTAATTTCTCTTGCCATTCCCCGCTCTCCTTTACAAAGGGATGTTTCCGTGTTTCTTTTTAGGCCGTGTTTCCTGTTTTTCCATAACCGAATCTAAGGCCTTAAAAAGCTCCAGCCGAGTCCGTGCCGGTACAATAATTTGATCGACCAATCCATAGGAGGCTGAAAGATAAGGTCCACCAAATTTTTCCAAATATTGGGCCTTTAACTCCTGAAGGCGTTTTTCAGGATCATCCGCCGCTGCAATCTCCTTCCGGAAGATAATCCCAACCGCTCCCTCTACCCCCATGACAGCTATGTCAGCACAGGGATACGCCAATACACGATCATAGGCCATATCCCGGCTGCAAAGGGCGATATAGGCCCCGCCGTAGGCCTTGCGCATAATCAGGACAATCTTGGGAACCGTTGCCTCTGAATAGGCATAAAGGACCTTCGCTCCATGACGGATAATGCCATCAAACTCCTGGGTTGAGCCGGGCAAGTATCCTGGGGTATCGATCAGATTAATCAGAGGGATATTGAAGCAATCGCAGAAACGAACGAATCGAGCGATCTTATCAGAGGCATTGATATCCAGGACACCCGCCATAAACTCTGGCTGATTAGCAACCACTCCTACTACATAACCATACAATCGGGCCAATCCAACTACCGCGTTCATGGCGTATTCCTCATGAATTTCCAGAAAACTACCCTGATCGAAAATATGGTCAATGACCTCGTGCACATCATAAGATTCTTCTGGATCGATGGGGATCAGAGAGTTGATTGCATCGTCCGGAGACAAATCCTGGTCCGAGGTAACATATGGGGGTTCTTCATTGGCATTGGACGGCAGATAGGAGAGCAAACGCCGAACAGCTTCAAAACACCCCTCTTCACTGTCACATGCGAAATGTGCCACACCGCTGACCTGCGCATGCACATCTGCACCACCAAGCTCCTCATGACCGATTTCCTCACCCGCCACCCGTTTGATGACGTCCGGTCCCGTGATGTACATCCGGGAAACCCCGCGAACCATGAATACAAAATCGGAAAGGCCAGAGGAGTAAACAGCACCCCCGGCTGATGGTCCAAGGATCAAAGAAAGCTGGGGAATAATGCCAGAGGCCAGGGAATTTCTTCTGAAGATCATCCCGTATCCGTTCAAGGATAGAATCCCTTCCTGAATTCGTGCCCCACCAGAATCGTTCATCTGTATCAGGGGGCACCCATTTTTCAGGGCCATATCTTGAATCCGGACAATCTTCTGGGCATGCATCTCTCCAAGGGAACCACCAAGTTGAGTAAAATCTTGGGAAAAGAGGAAAACCTTTCGCCCATTTATCCTGCCAAAGCCCGTGATAACCGCGTCTCCGGGAACGCGTTTCTTATCCATTCCAAAATCTGTTACCCGCGTGGTCACAAAGGGATTAATCTCTGTAAAAGAGTCTTTATCCAAGAGGAGATCAATCCGCTCCCAGGCTGTCAGTTTTCCCTTCTTGTGCTGAGACTCGGACCGCTTTTCCCCGTCTTTCTCACGGATGGCATGTAATTTAACTTCTAACTCCTTGATCATCTCCTCCATAGATTTACCCTCCGCGTAATTTATATGTTTAATACAATGTATTGTCAAGATAAATTAGGATGCATGCCCAACTCTTGGCAGGAGTTTTGGTCCTATTTTCGTTTGAATGAATGTGATCCCAAGAAACAAGTCATCTCGATATAAGGATCTTATTTAAGCACTTCACATGAATCTACGATGGAGGGGAATGATCGTGAGAACGTATATCCTTTCAAAAAAATGGAGAAGGCTTAACCATCATGTCATCTCCGCCAACGAACTCTTCAAGACTGAGACTTAAACCGATACAGGTTCCATTTTGACAATGATTTTTAAATTCGTTATATGTTATATGGCATGGATTTAACAATCGTTGACGAAGATCTAAAAACAGTTGAAAAGAGCTTTCAGGAATATCTTGCCTCAAGGGTTCCGCTGATAGGAAAGATCGGTAAGCATATCTTGAACAGTGGCGGCAAAAGAATACGGCCGGCCATACTTTTGCTAAGCTCACGCCTAAATGGATATCAGGGAGAGCGCGCCATCAGAATGGCTAGTGTGGTTGAATTTATTCACACGGCCACGCTCTTACACGATGATGTTGTAGACAATGCGGATATTCGCAGGGGGAGCCCGTCTGCTAATACCCTCTGGGGTAGTGAAGCAAGCGTTCTGGTGGGTGACTTCCTCTTTTCCAAATCATTTTTCCTGATGGTAGCGGATGGGGATCTAAAGATTTTAAAGATCATGGCAGAAGCGACCACTCATCTCGCCGAGGGAGAAATCCTGGAACTTGTTAAAACAGCAGATTTTAGCATCACCAAAGAAGAATATATGGATCTTATTACGAACAAAACCGCTGTCCTAATCTCAGCAGCAAGCCGAATAGGGGCCGTTCTGGGAAATGCCCCGATGGAGCATGAATTGGCTTTGATGAGATACGGACACAATGTTGGAATTGCCTTTCAGCTTGTTGATGATTGCCTGGATTACACTGCAACAAATGAGACCTTTGGGAAAACCATTGGAACCGACCTGAGGGAAGGAAAGGTAACACTCCCTTTGATCTTCGCACTGCAACAAGCCAAAGATATAGAAAAAGAGCACATCCAAGACATTGTCTTTTCCGAAGAAATTCAGGAAAAGGATTTCAATGATGTCTTGGACTTCATCAGTAAATATAAAGGAGTAGAAACGACTCTTAAGCTCGCTAGGGATCATGTAAATAGAGCAAAGAAATTTCTGGATATCTTTTCTAATAGCCCAGAGAAGCAAACCCTGGTTCGGTTAGCAGACTATATAGTGGATAGAGACAGATAATTTTTTTTGATCAAGTCTTGACATGCGCGAGTGGATTCGGTAAAAATGGGCCAAATGGAAGAGAAAATTTTAAATGCTCATAATTGAATAATATAGGTATTGGTCGAAACTGAAGGAGGTAAAAATGTCTGACAACCTGCATCATGTAAATGACAGTAATTTTCAAGCGGAAGTATTAGAGTCCAACACGCCAACCTTAGTTGATTTCTGGGCCCCTTGGTGTGCGCCATGCCACATCATAGGTCCCGTGATTGAAGAGTTGGCAGAAGAATACAAAGGAAAACTCAAAGTAGCCAAAATGAATGTTGACGAAAGCCCCGCAACCCCAGGTCAGTATGGTATCCGAGGAATTCCCACCGTCATTCTCTTTAAGGATGGTAAGGTTGCGGACCAGGTCGTGGGCGTTGTTCCCAAGAACCACCTCAAGTCGATGATCGACAAGGTAATCTCGTGAAGGGTAAGGTCCACGCTCATCCAACGGGGAAGCTCCTTACCCTAATCGGCCTGTGCTTAATAATTTTTATCATATTTCAAGTGGTTCCAGCTATCAGTGGATCCAAAAAACCGCCAGCCAATCATGGGCCGTTAGCACCAAATTTTACTCTTCCTTCCCTGTCTGGTGGGGAGATATCTCTGAAGGACTATCGGGGTAAGGTTGTCTTGCTCGATTTCTGGTCCATACATTGTCCCCCCTGCCGGAGGGCTGTTCCCCACCTAGTGATCATGTACGAAAGGTACAAAAATGATGGGTTCGTCGCGTTGGGTGTCAGTTTCGACAGAAGGGACATAAATGAACTCCGGGAATTCGTGGGGGAATACCAGGTTGCCTACCCAATTCTTTTGGGTAATATGGAGGTTGCAAGGGCTTACGGGATCCGAAGCATCCCTTCCATGTTTCTGTTGGACAAAAAAGGCCATATTCGACTGCACCGAATCGGGTTCAACGAAGAGATCGGAAACGAAATTGAAGAATATATTAAACGTCTCATCAAAGAAAAATAAATAGCTCTTCCTGTAAAAGAAGAAGTGAATCCCTAGCTCAATATTTCAAGTTTTCAGCCGTGATAGAAATCAAGATATCACAGAGGCATCTATTGCCCGTGCTAGCATACTGGCTCCACGACCTTTTCAATGATCCCCTGGATATCTTTTCTAATGCCGAGGAGTGCCACCTCTCTCAAGCCTTATCATTTTCATCATGAATTCACTGAGGGTTCAAATTTAAATAAACGCTTCACCGGGCA
>JALTIG010000095.1 GCA_027004185.1 bacterium
ACACTCTTCTTCCCCTTCGGTATTCCACTACCTGTATATATATCAAATAATTCAACCTGTTTCAAATACTTATTTTGAAATGAGTAAATTCTTTCAATAATTTCCCCGACCGGGATCCCAAGATCCACTAAAACTGCCAAGTCTCGCGTCACAGGTGGAAACTTTGAAATCTCCTTCCCTTTTACCTCCATAGTGATCCCTTGGGTTACCTTTTGGAAATCGAGCTCGAAACAGTACACATTTTCAGTGATCTTAAACGATTCGGTCACCCTTGGGTTCAATTTCCCAAGGTAACCTACCAGGGAGTCGCTAACAAAGATATCAGCAGAAATCCCGGGATGAAGAAAGGGTCTTGGAACCTTGGGAGAGGAAAAAACCATGGATGTAACCCGAAGAGCCTTTCCGAGGCCTTCTACATCCCCTTTGATATCCAGAAAGTCAAAGGGATTCTTTTCAAACCTAAGCGAATAGGGATTTTTACCCATGATCAACCCTGCAATATGAAGTTTTTCCTCGGGAAGCTCAGCATCGTTAGCGGCTTGATATATATTACGAAACTCATATATCTTAATATCTTGCACATTGTGATTAAAGTTGTTTCGAGCAGTATAGAGAAGGGAAGGAAGCAAGAAGGTTCTCAAAACCCGCATGTCTTCGCTGATGGGATTCCTCAGACGGACGACCTGCCTCAACGCGTCATCTCTCGAGATTCCAAATTCATCCAGCCATCTTTCATCGATAAAGCTGTAATTGATAACTTCAAAATATCCTCTGTTAACAAGGAATTGCCGCGTTATCATCTCCGCTCTTTTTTCAATCGGCTCCGGGTGGGTATCCATTTCACGAAGAGGTAGGGTGTTAGGGATCTGGTTGAATCCGATAATCCTTGCAACTTCCTCCACAAGGTCGATAGGGCGTGTCACATCCTGGCGAAAGCTTGGAACCCTAACCTCCAGAGTCCCCTCACCTTTCTTCACTGTCTCCATTGTAAGACGCCGAAGGGTATCCCTGATTTCATTATCCTTCAGATCAAGTCCAAGTACCTTGTTAACCATTTGAGTCTTTAACTCTATGTGCGTTGGTCCTTTTACCCTGTAATCCTTATCCACCACCCCAGGAGCAATCTCTCCCCCTGCCAATTCCGCCATAAGCTTCGCGGCCAGATTCACCGCACGAACAACCCCTTCTGGATCAACACCGCGTTCGAACCGATAGGAGGCATCCGTAAGTAAACCAAGCCGTTTGGATGTCCTACGGATAGCACCGGGTCTAAAATAGGCACTTTCAATAAGAACATGAGATGTAGTCTCCCTAACTTCAGAGTTTAATCCCCCCATAACCCCCGCAATGGCAACGGGGCCTTCCCCATCACAGATAAGGAGATCTTCAGATGCCATTTTCCGCTCTTTTCCATCCAACGTTACAAATCGCTCACCTCCTGTTGCCGACCGAATAACAATTTTGTGTCCTTTAAGTGTGTCATAATCAAAGGCATGAAGAGGTTGCCCTAATCCTAACAGAACGTAATTTGTGATATCAACTACATTATTAATAGCGCGAAAACCGAGCTTAAACAAACGCTCGCGAAGCCATAAGGGCGAAGGACCAATGGTAACATTCCTAACCAGTCTGGCACAGTACCTGGGGCAGTCTCGCCTGTTTAGAGTCTCAATCTCAACAGACGTTTCAACTCCCTTCCCTGTTTCAACCAATGTAATATCAAGGGGTTTAAGGGGGATATCATAAACAGCACTTACCTCTCTCGCTATCCCCAAAACAGAGAGGCAATCCCCTCGGTTAGGGGTAATCTCAAAATCGATGATGGTATCCTTCAAACCCATGACCTCAAAAAAAGGGGCCCCCAACTGGAGGGTCTCGGGAAGGATCATGATTCCTGTAGAGTGTTCCTCCAACCCGAGCTCCTCTTCAGAACAGATCATCCCTTCTGAAGAGATACCTCGTATCTTTGAACGTTTGATCTTTAGCCCATTGGGGAGGGTTGCCCCAATGAGAGAAACGGGAACTATAGCTCCCTCAAAGATGTTTTTCGCACCACAGATAATGGAAAGTAACCCTTCTCTACCCACTGTTACCTCACATACAGAAAGGTTTTCAGCATTTGGATGGGGAATAATTTTCAGAATCTTACCTGTAACAATCTTATCATATCCTGTACCAAAGGGCTCAATGCTCGCTGTCTCAAGCCCAACCATTGTCAGACGATCGGCGATTCCTTCAGGAGAGTCTTCCACATCAACCAATTCTTTCAACCAGTTTAGACTAACTTTCATGATACCTAAAATTGAGAGAGAAATCTTATGTCGTTTTCAAAAAAGGACCGCAGATCATTGATCCCATATTTCAACATGGCAACCCGTTCAACGCCGAGACCCCAAGCGAATCCTGAATAGACCTCAGGGTCGTAATCCACAAAAGCATAAACCGTTGGATCCACCATACCGCATCCCAAAATCTCTAACCATCCCGTTTGGGCGCACACTCTACACCCCCTTCCCTTGCAGATAACGCATTGAATATCTACCTCTGCGCTCGGTTCTGTAAAAGGGAAAAAACTTGGCCTGAAACGTACGCCAATATCCTTTCCAAACATCATATGAACAAAGCGAGTTAAGATCCCCTTTAAATCCCCCATGGAGATACCTCGATCCACCAAAAGCCCCTCAACTTGGTGAAACATAGGGGTATGCGTGACATCCGAGTCACATCGGTACACAGCCCCCAATGTGATCACACGAACAGGTGGACGCTTCTTTTCCATGGTTCGGACCTGCACAGGTGAAGTATGGGTTCGTAATACCACATTGTCAGAAACATAAAATGTATCTTGCATATCCCTTGCGGGATGGTCCTTCGGGATGTTCAAGGCCTCGAAGTTATAATAATCAAGTTCAACTTCAGGTCCCTCTGACACTTCGAAGCCCATCCCAACAAAGATTTCCGTTATCTCACGAGATACAAGGGTAATGGGGTGTTCTCGCCCCAAGGGTACACCCCGGCCTGGAAGGGAAATGTCCACCCTCTCTTGCTTCAACTTTTTCTGATGAAGAAGGTCTTTTAACTCCTCCCTCCTTTGAATCAGCGCCTCTTCTACCCAGGATTTTAATCGGTTGATCGCCTTTCCCGCTTCCGGCCTTTCTTCTTTAGGGAGCTTCCCCAACTGTTTTACAAGAAAGGTTAACTTCCCCCTCTTTCCTAAGAAATCGATACGAAAACGCTCCAACGCCTCCTGAGTGTCTATCCCCGAAAGGGCTCTTCTGATATCATCTTCCAGGGAGTGAATCTGGGATTTAAGGTCCATCAATCCAGCCCTATTGTGCTGCCTGCTGTTTTACCAAGGTGACCAGCTCTGAAAAGGCCTCTCTGTCCAGAATAGCCATTTCTGACAAGGTCTTACGATCCAGTTCCACGTGCGCCTTTTTCAGACCATCTATAAATCGACTATAAGAAAGCCCCTGCTCGCGCGCTGCCGCATTGATCCTTGCTATCCAAAGTTTGCGAAACTCGCGTTTTCTCACACGTCTATCACGGTACGAATAGGCCCACGCACGGTGTACCGCTTCCGTAGCACTTCGGATGAGGTTCCCACGTCCGCCCCAGTAACCCTTGGCCGACTTAAGGATCCTCTTTCTCCTTCTTCTTGATGACACACTGGATTTAACCCTTGCCATGTCACTTCCTCCAGATTTACTTGAATGGAATCAAGCGTCGTATTTTTTTGATATCTGACGCAGAAATCAACCCATCCTGCCTCAGGTTTCTTTTTCTTTTTGGGCTCTTCTTCGTCAGAATATGGCTGTGATACGCCCTTTGACGAACAATCTTCCCGCCTCCCGTAGTCCGAAATCTTTTGGCTGCTCCACGATTTGTTTTCAACTTAGGCACTCCCTGCCCCTCCTTTTCTTAAGTAGTTTTTATAGGTGCCATCATCATTGTCATGTTTCTGCCTTCCATTCTCGGAGGCTGTTCGATGGTCCCAAGATCTCTCAATTTTTCCGCGACAATCTTCAAAACTTTCTCCCCTAATTCCGTGCGGTGCATTTCGCGCCCCCGGAACATAACGGTTATCTTTACTTTGTTACCCTCTTTCAAGAATTTTTCCAAGTGCCGTACCTTGAAATTCAGATCGTGTTCCTCCGTTTTCGGTCGGAATTTCATCTCTTTTACAACTATAACACTCTGTTTCTTTTTCGATTCATGGGCCTTTTTACTCTGTTCATATTTGAACTTTCCATAATCCATGATACGGCAAACCGGCGGTTCAGATTTGGAGGAAACCTCTACCAAGTCAAGACCCCTTTCTTCCGCTAATCTAAGCGCCGCGCCGAGCATATATATTCCCAGTTGCATTCCATCCACGTCTATAACCCTTACCTTCTCTGCCCTGATACCCTTGTTAACTGCTACCCTTTTATCGATCGCTGATTCCCTCCTTAAAGGATGGTTTGTCCCATGACCTGGCTCTCCTCACGAATCCTGGATATAAAGGCATCCACATCCATGGGGGGGAGAGTCTTATTCCCTCTTCCCCTTGGGGAGACCCGGCGAGTTTCAACCTCCCGGTCCCCAATTACGAGAGCGTAAGGTATCTTCTCAAGCTGTGCCTCCCGAATCTTAAACCCGAGTTTCTCGTTCCTGAAATCACTTTCCACCCGAATGCGCGCTGACCTCAAGGCTTCGATGACTTCCAATGCAAAGGTCTTTTGCCTGTCTGTAACCGTCATCACACGAACCTGCACCGGAGCAAGCCAAAGTGGGAATGCCCCGGCATAGTGTTCAACAAGGATGCCAAAAAAACGCTCGATAGACCCAAGAAGTGCCCGATGAACCATATAAGGCCGGTGTCTCTTTCCATCCGCTCCCATGAACACCATGTTGAATCGCTCAGGAAGGTTAAAATCGAACTGGATGGTCGTCGTTTGCCATTCCCGCCCAATAGCATCGCGTATCTTTAGATCTATCTTTGGACCATAAAAGGCTCCACCCCCCTCATCAACCTCAGAGGTCAGAGCCTCAGCGACCACCGCTTTTTCAAGAGATTTCATGGCCTGATCCCATCGTTTTGGATCTCCAACTGCCTTTGAAGGGCGTGTTGCAAGGTACGCCGAGATGTCCTCAAAACCAAAGCAACGCCACAAATAAAGACTGAATCTCAAAACTTCGTGAATTTCATCTTCAATTTGATCAGGTGTACAAAATATATGGGCATCATCCTGCGTAAATCCCCTGACCCTAAAGAGACCGTGCAATACCCCACCCTTTTCATACCTGTAAACCGTTCCCAGTTCCGCCCAGCGTAACGGTAGGTCCCGATACGAACGGATACGGCTATTGTATATCTGAATATGGAACGGGCAGTTCATAGGTTTCACATAGTACTCGTTTTCATCGATACTCATGGGTGCATACATACTTTCACGGTAAAAATCCAAGTGGCCACTTCGCTGCCAAAGCTCAGAGCGTCCGATATGGGGGGTGTACAAGAGCTCATACCCGTTGTCGTAATGGGCCTGACGCCAAAATGTCTCAATGATATTTCTGACACGGGCCCCCTTGGGATGCCAGTGAATCAACCCTGGTCCTACATCCTCGCTAATACTGTAAAGATCCAGAGCCTTTCCGAGCTTCCGGTGATCCCGTTCTCTTGCCTCTTCCAAACGATCGAGATACTGTTTGAGGGATTCCCTATCAAAAAACGATGTACCATAGATACGCTGAAGCATCTTGTTGTGTTCATCACCACGCCAGTAGGCACCTGCCAGGCTTAGGAGCTTAAAAGCACCAATCTTACCTGTGGAAGGGAGATGAGGACCCCGGCAGAGATCCACGAAGTCACCTTGTCTATACAGAGAGACGATATCATCCTTCATTTCCTCAAGAAGTTCTACCTTATAGGGTTCCCCTCTCTTTCTGAAGAACTCGATAGCCTCTTCCCTCGGCATCTCAGTACGCTCAAACGGAAGATCTTCCCGTATGATCTCTCTCATACGCTCTTCAATCTTCTCAAGATCTTCTTCTGAAAAGCGAACTGGGGCATCGAAATCATAGTAAAACCCGCCTTCTATAGATGGGCCAATCGCAAGTTTCACGTCACCATAAAGATCTTTGACAGCTTGTGCCATGACATGCGCCGTGCTATGCCTTAAAATATCTAAAGATACTCTCTTTTCTTTATTCATCTAATGCCGTGTCCTTTTTAAACACATCTGAAGTTTATGATGCCTCATCCGCATCAAATCACACATTTTATGCGTATCTTTAATTAAAAATTCATTAGGATAGACGGGGGAATGGTAGGCACGGGCGGGATTGAACCGCCGACTTCTACCGCGTCAAGGTAGCGCTCTCCCACTGAGCTACGTGCCTCTATGCCAATCACGCTTGCATATTCCTTTCTTACAGCTATTCATAAAGTAAACGTCAATTATCAACTTTTTGATATTTTGTCAAGGGAAAGTCAGCGGTAGCGGAAGAAAATTTTAGAAGCCTATTCCTTATCTTTTTTCTCTTAGGATAAGGTATCCTTTGAGGTTAAAAGAAATCTCATTTGCTCATTAAGTGAGCGACCGCCTTCTCCAAACCTTCCAAGGTCAATTCAAACATAGGGAAGATCTGACGTATTATCGAGATACTGCGGGTATAGGGCCATTCTTCCTTGAATTTGGGGTTCAGCCATACGGTGTGTGGAAATGTCTTGGCAATAAACCGGAGTCGTTCAATACTGGGGGTCCGGTTGTATTCTTCAAAATAGATTGAGCCACCCGGCGTCATCAGCTCCCAATTAGCCATACTGGCATCTCCAACGATGATGACACGTGATTCGGGATCCATTCGCCCGAAATCCTCAACTTTTATTGGTTTTGCGTACCGACGAGGATCTTCCCATACCTTATCATAGATCGTGTTATGGAAAAAATAGGTTTTCAGGTCCTTGAACTGATAACGGGCGTGATTAAAGAGAAGTTGGACCACCGGAATATATGGATCCATGGACCAGCCCCCATTGTCGATCATTAGTATCACCGTAAGCTTGTCCTTCAGGCTGCGATCGAAAACTATTTCTATCTCTCCGGCGTTCCGCATGGTTTCATAAATAGTTTTATCGATATTGACTTGGTCCTTTGGGCCCACCGGGATCAACCTGCGGAGACGCTTAAGAGCCTCCCCAATCTGGGTCTGAGAGAGGTGGCTATCTGCCGAATAATCCCTGTACCGACGCTCCATGGCTACCTTGATAGCGCTCCTATGAAGGGATCGCCCTCCCACACGCATCCCTCCCGGGTGGTAGCCAGAATGTCCCACAGGGGATGTTCCTCCAGTTCCGATCCACTTGTGTCCCCCATGGTGTTCCCCCGTTTGTTCCTTTAATCGTTCAAGAAAATATTTTATAAGTTCTTGTGGGGTATATTGCTTGAGCTTTTCCGCATCGAGGCCCAATGCTTCTGCTACCCACTCGGGACGCTTCAGCCATTCTTGAAGGAGAAGCTGAGCGGCTTCGGATAAATCCGCATCTCTTGGATCTGGAAATTCAACCCCTTCGAAATAATGGGCAAAGATGCGGTCGTAAAGGTCAAAATAGCGCTCGCTCTTTATAAGGATAGCACGGGCCGTCGTATAAAAATCGTTGAGATCGTGTATCATACCCATCCCCAACGCCTTCTGAAGTCGCAGGAAAGAGGTTGGGCTTACTGGAATCCCTGCCTCTTTAAGTTCGTAGAAAAACTCGACAAACAAGTGTGTTACACCCTTCGCATCCTTGTCGTTCTTGATAGGGCGATCGCATAATCCGCGCTCTTTTTGAATAGAACGCCCAGAAAGGGGATGTTCCCCTTTTGCAGGGACTCAAGATGGAAATCTGGATCCATCATCAACGCGCGGATCCAGTTGATAAGCTCACGCGTCGCAGGTTTTTTCTCTACAGCCGGCAAATCCCGAAGCCTGTAAAATGTGTCTATACATACTTGGGCAAGTTTCTCATCCAGGTATGGAAAGTGAACTCGAACAATCTCTCTCATCATGTCCCGATCCGGGAAGGCAATATGGTGAAAGTTACACCGTCCCAGAAATGGATCGGAAAGATCCTTTTTAGAATTAGAAGTAATGATAATGACTGGCCGATGCTTCGCTTTGATGGTCTTGTCTATTTCGATGATATCAAACTGCATCTGCTCCAGGATATCCAGCATATCATCCTGAAAATCGGTATCCGCTTTATCGATTTCATCGATCAAAAGAACCACGCGCACATCAGAGACAAAGGCCTGTCCAATCTTTCCCATTCGGATATATTCCTCAATATTGCTGACATCCCGAGTCGAATCACCAAACCGGCTATCGTTCAACCGGGTCAGGGTGTCATACTGGTATAAGGCATCCACCAGTTTCATGCTTGATTTCACGTTTAAAACGATCAAAGGCATATGCAGACTTTCCGCGATAGCATAAGCCAGCATTGTTTTACCCGTCCCAGGCTCCCCTTTCAGAAGTAGTGGCATCTCCAAGGCCATAGATACGTTGACGATCTGCTTAAGATCTGGATCGAGGATGTATTTCGATCCACCTTCAAATTGTATCAGATTGGATGCGTTTCTCACAGGTATCCTCTCCTTTCGTTTTTGGACTTAAGTAATATATTAGTCGTTTTTCTTGTGAAGTCAATTACAAAGTTTTCGTCCCATCTTTATCACGTAAAAATCGGGATGTATTCATGCCCATATTTGGTATGGTTTCTACCCCTTTTCACAAACACCAAAAAATCGCCTCAAGATCGGCCCCAGACCATAGATGATACCCAGGATAAAAAACACTTGCAGCATGGGTTTAAATGAGAGTGCAAAAACAGTTAGGCTGCTGAACATGGTAGCAGCGATGGCAAGGGAGATGGCCTGCGAACTGGCTGTGGCACCGAGGATCAGGATAATCCCCTGCTCATAAGGGAAACGGAGGATCTTCACAGCGATGATAGCTATGACCAATTGTATGATATAGTAAGAAAAGAGAGCTCCCGCTACAACAAGAAAAAGAAAGGGCTTGTGAACTAAAATGGGAGCGACTTTGGCAACAGAGAAAAAAACAATCAACAGAATCCCTGTCGCTGAGATACTGGGGAAAACCTCTTTTATTCCCATAAAATAGGCCTTACCTTTCATAGCGATAATTTTCCTGCGCGTGAAATATCCGAGGACCAGAGGTAACACAATAAATATCCCAAGATTAATGGCAAGTCGAAGCGTTGGAATGGGAATAATCCCTCCCCCATTCACCCGGACAAGAATAGGGGAAAGAATAGGAAGTAACATAAGTCCGAAAACGGCAATGACTACTGCATCCTCTACGCTTGCATCGGCAATTCCAGACCACCCAATCAGCATATTTGAACAAGGAATAGCGCCGACCAGAACCATGGCCAGCGCCAGCTCAGGTTCATGAGATAGGAGGGTTCTGGAAATCACAAAGGCCGTTGCAGAAGCCACAATAAACGCGAGAAACAGCGTGCATAATATGAGTTTGTAGTTTTTGCTGGCCGTCTTAACCCGTTCCACAGCCATTCCCGTCATCATGGGATAAAGCATGATAAAAACCGCGAGAGTACTGATGGGGCGGATATTAAAAGACTTCATATTCACAGACGAGCCTACAAACAAAGCAGTAATAAAATCTGCAGCAACAAATAGATAAAGATATTTCTTTATACTTATTAGCACTTTTCGAGTCATAATTATCTAACTCCTATAACTTTTGTAACATATAGGAACCAAAACTAAAATGGAATCATCTAATCGGGGTGGTTTGGTGGAAAAAAACAGGTTGTTGTTCCCAGTGGAAAAATGTATAGTATGGCCTATGAAGATCTGGGGAAAACAACCTATATTAATGAGTTTTGGCGTAGTCTTAGGAGGGGTACTCGCTTTAGATCAGATCACTAAGTATCTGATTACGAAACATCTCTTTATGAATCAGTCCATTCCCATTGGAAGGGGGTGGATTAACCTTGTGTATATACACAATTCAGGCGTGGCTTTTGGATTTTTCAATGGTCCCAAAAACCTTTCCAAAACCCTTCTCCTTTCCGGCATTACCTTGGTAGCCGTGGGTGTCGTCTTTTATTTTTTGTGGCGTGCCACCCGTGAAAGAAATATCAAACAAGGCATCTTCCTCGGGATGATCTGCGGCGGGGCGCTGGGAAACCTGATCGATCGGGTTCGCTTCGGCTCAGTGACTGATTTTATTGACATCTATTACAAAAATATCCACTGGCCTGCTTTCAATGTTGCCGATGCTTCCATTTCCGTGGGTATTATACTTCTGGTTTTACAACTCATGTTAGGTAAATCTGAGAAAACGTAAGTGGACATGGACATTCAGAATGTATCCCGTCCTTTTTCACATCGGTAAATTTACTGTCTATAGCTATGGGGTCTTTGTCGCCTTAGGTTTTGCTGCCGGGATCTTTTGGACCTATCTCAATGCCCGTCGGGAGGGTATCAACCCCGGATTGATCCTGGACCTTTCTTTTTACCTCGTCCTTTCTGCCCTGGCGGGGGCGCGGCTCTTTTACGTTTTGATTGAATACCGGGAATATGTAAGGGATCCCTTACGGATTTTCAAGATATGGGAAGGGGGATTGGTGTTTTATGGGGGGTTGATCATGGCAGGGATCACTGGAAGCTGGTACATCCTTCACCACCATCTTCCCCACTGGAGGGTAATGGACCTTTTTGCCCCTGGGATCGCTTTGGGGCATGCCATTGGACGCATTGGATGTTTCTGTGCAGGGTGTTGCTATGGAAAGGTCTGTCACTATTCCTTTGGTGTGGTGTTCAATAACCCTCGCAGCCTGGCTCGATTGGGGATACCTCTTTATCCAACGCAGCTTATTTCTTCCTTTACACTCTTTGTTATCTTTATTATCCTGGTTTTGATTAGTCGGCATAAAAAATTCAATGGACAGGTGTTCTGGTTATACATCTTAATCTATGCAATAGCGCGTTTTTTCATCGAGTTTCTACGGGGAGGTCCGAGAGGAGTTACCATCCCGGGTTTGACATCGACATCACAGGGAATATGCCTGGTTCTTATACCAATAAGCATCTACTTTTTGATCCTGCTCGGACATCATCCCAAGAATCGAAAGGAGGGAAAGTCATGAGTATATGGAGAATCTTAAAATACCCAGATCCATTTCTAAATAAAATTGCTGAACAGGTCCCTGAAGGTGAAAAGGAAATCAAAAAATTCGTGGATGATATGTTTGAAACGATGTATTCCGCACGGGGCATCGGATTGGCAGCGCCTCAGATAGGGATGGGGAAACGAGTGATTGTTTTGGATGTATCCCCCGTAGATGAAACTGCCAAACCCCTGGCCCTTATAAATCCGGAAATCATCGTCAAGGAAGGAAGGGAAGAATCCGAAGAGGGATGCCTTAGTGTTCCCGACCTTACTGTGAAGATACAACGGGCTCAGAATGTAACGGTATCAGGCTTTACCCCAGATTGGAAGTTAATTCAGGTGGAAGCTGAGGGAATCCTTTCCGTGGCTCTTCAGCATGAAATCGATCACTTGAACGGCACCCTAATCGTGGATTACCTTAGCCGATTGAAACGAGAGTTCTACCGAAAAAAGGTCAAGAAGATGCTTGCCCGTCGCATGTAATCATGCAGGATCGGCTCCCTTTCAATTCTATGCGTCTTGTATTCTTCGGGACCCCAGCCTTCGCGGTGCCAGCGCTTGAGGCCCTTGCAAGCACCGGTTTCAACATCCTTTTCGTGGTCACACAGCCAGACAGGCCAAAAGGAAGAAAAAGGTCCCTTACCCCTTCTCCAGTAAAGCTTAAAGCCCAGGAACTGGGAATCCCTGTGCTTCAGCCTCTAAATCCCAATCATGAATCGCTTGAAAGGGAGCTCAGGGAAGGTCTCCCGGATATAATCGTAA
>JALTIG010000096.1 GCA_027004185.1 bacterium
TATTTAAAATCCAGGGAGGAGAGGTTCCTAAAGTAGTGGCACGTTCCGCCGTGGATCGGTATCGCCGGGTTCACCAGGCTATGCTTTCAGGTTTGGTACAATCCTGCCATGACTGTTCTGATGGGGGTCTGGCGGTAGCATTGGTAGAGAAGGCATTGGGAGGGGGGCTCGGCGCGGAAATCGATTGTGCAAAGGTTCCCGCTATCGGATGCGGGGACCGAGATGAGCTGCTTTTTTCCGAAACACAGAGTCGACTCATTGTGACCATCCGCCCCGATGATCGTGATGCCTTCGAAAGACTATTTCCTGGGGAGGATGTAGCCTGCATAGGCCGCGTTCGTGAAGATAACCAGATCGTGATCAATGACGACACGAGGGTTATTTGTCGTCTTACGTGGGAGGAAGCAAAAAAGGCCTGGCAGGAGCCGCTGGATTTTTGAATGAACTCTTTTCTTCCTCCCTCCACATAGTAGATCAGGCAAAACGTGGGCACCAGATATGGAAGAAAGGAACATGAAAAAGATAACCATAGGTACCCGTGGAAGTAAACTTGCCTTGTGGCAGGCGAACTGGGTTCGGAAGGAGATTGAGAGGTTCCATCCGGAGGTCCTTGTATCCCTTAAAATTATCAAAACCACGGGGGATAAGATCCTGGATGTCCCTCTGGCTAAAGTGGGAGGGAAGGGACTGTTTGTCAAGGAGATTGAGGAGGCTTTATTCCGCGAAGAGATTGACCTGGCCGTGCACAGCATGAAAGACGTTCCGGCAGAGTTGCCGGATGGGTTGTCCATCCCCGTTTACACAAATCGGGAAGATCCGAGGGACGCCTTTGTGGGGAGGAAGAAGGGGATTCGTCTCAGGGACCTGTCATCTGGCAGCATTGTAGGGACCAGCAGTCTGAGGCGGAAGGCTCACCTGATGCGCTTTTTCCCCCACATCAAAACGATTTCCCTTCGTGGGAACCTGGATACCCGGATTCGCAAGATCCGGGAGATGGGGCTTGATGGTGCCATCCTGGCTGCTGCCGGAGTCAAGCGCATGGGCCTCGAGCAGGCGGTTACGGAGTATCTTTCAGAAGAAACCTTTATTCCTGCTGTTGGGCAGGGAGTTTTGGGAATCGAGATTCGCCAGTCGGACAGCCTCACGAGGGAAGTGATAGCTGAATTGGATGATGCGGATGCCAGGACAGCCGTTTTAGCGGAACGGGCCTTTTTGAAGACCCTGAAGGGAGGGTGCCAGGTGCCTATTGCTGCCCATGCCCAAGTTGATAGGAATATGGTATCGCTTCACGGGATGGTAGCCAGCCTGGACGGCAAGCAGGTCCTTGAGGAACGTGTCTTAGGGAGCAGGGGAGAGGCTGAATCTCTGGGCGTAAACCTCGCAGAGAGCCTGCTTGACCGGGGTGCAGGGAAGATCCTGGGCGAGGTTTATCAGAGTAGTTACTCAGGACAAGAAGCCCCTTCGTTTTGAGGGAGGCTTTGAGGCTTGAAAATGGATCGAACAATAGACACAAAGGCCTTGGGTAAGTGGGATATGAATCGTGAGGGATAAAAGAGTGGAGGGTGTGAGCAGAAAACAGGGAGTAGGAAAGGTTTATCTGATTGGGGCGGGACCCGGGGACCCAGGGCTTTTGACGATTAAGGCGCTGGACGTTCTCAAGAGCTGTGATGCCGTAGTGTATGACTACCTGGCGAATCCGGTGTTCCTGGAATATGTTCAGGAAGGATGCGAAACCATTTATGTGGGAAAGAAAAGTGCCCAGCACACCCTTTCCCAGGAAGGGATCAACCAGCTCCTTGTAAGATTAGGAAGACAGGGGAAAAGGGTAGCCCGTTTAAAGGGGGGGGACCCTTATGTTTTTGGACGCGGTGGAGAAGAGGCCCAGGTATTAAGAGAAGAGGGAATTCCTTTTGAGGTGATTCCCGGAATTACGTCAGCCGTTGCAGCACCGGCCTATGCGGGAATCCCACTCTCCCACAGGGATTTTACCTCGACCATTGGAATCGTCACAGGGCATGAACGCCCGGACAAGGAAAGGAGCGCTATCGACTGGAAGGGACTGGCCACATCCATGGGAACCCTTGTATTTCTCATGGGGGTCAAGAACCTTCGGCAGATCTGTCACAACCTTATTGAGGCGGGAAGGGGACCTGATACCCCTGCGGCGGTGATCCAATGGGGAACGACTCCCCGGCAGCGAACAGTGACGGGAACGCTTAAAACCATGCCGGGCATCGCGGAACAGGAGGGAATCACACCTCCCGCTGTCCTTGTTGTTGGTCAGGTGGTTTCCCTACGGGGATCATTAAACTGGTTTGAGACACGCCCCTTGTTTGGTAGGCGGGTGGTGGTAACAAGGGCACGGGCGCAAGCCAGTGAAATGAAGCGGCGCCTGGAAGCCCTTGGTGCGGAGGTGGTTTCGTTTCCTACCATCCGGATTGTGCCTCCGAGGTCGTGGGAGGCGCTCGATGCCTCCCTGGAGAACCTGCATTCCTATGATGGTCTTATCTTAACGAGTGTCAACGGGGTAGAATCTTTTTTTGAACGTCTCCTCGGGAAGGGAAGGGATGCACGAAGTCTCGGCGGTCTTTTTGTCGCAGCTATTGGCCCGAAAACTGCTGAAAGACTCCGTGATTTTGGAATCGTTCCAGACCTTGTCCCGAGGGAGTACAGGGCAGAGGGCCTTTTATCCTTCTTCCCGGAGGGGGAGGCAAAGAGGATTCTCTTTCCTCGTGCCAAAGTGGCTCGGGAGGTTTTGCCAGAACTCTTGAGGCAACGGGGATACCAAGTGGATGTTATCCCTGTTTATGAAACGATTATGGAGGACCCCGACCCAGAGATCAAAGAGGAGATTTTCAGCGGAAAAGTGGATGTTATCACGTTTACGGCTTCTTCAACGGTCCGGAATTTTGTTGAAATGATGGGAGTTCCGGAGCTCGCGCAGAAGCTCCCCCCTACGGTAAAGATTGCCTCTATCGGCCCCATTACCTCCAAGACCCTAAAGGACTTGGGCTTCACAGTGGATATTGAATCTCCCGTTTATACTATTGATTCCTTGATTGATGCGATCGTTCGGGCGTAAGGGTCCCACTCCCACTACCCCCCATGAGTGGAAGAGGTTTCCATTGGGTATGGCTTTTTCCTGGCCCTATGGGAACCTTTTAATAGTACGGATTCTCTCCAGGACAGGTGGATGGGAGGCATGGAGAAAGACATAAAAGGGATGTGGGGTTAGGTTAAAAAGATTATGGACACTAAGCTTCTTTAGAGCGGTGATGAATGCCTCCTTTGATTGAGTGGTGGATACAGCAAAGGCGTCCGCCTGGCGTTCATGACGCCGGGACAGTATATTCAGGAAGAGGGAAAGAAAGAGATCCAAGGGGGTATAGAGCATACCGAAAAAGATGAGCCCAGTGTAAACAGACATATGCTGCATAAAAAAGGCCTCGTAAAGGCCTCTATGCGTGAGAAAGATGTTAAGGAGATAGAAAAGGAACCCCATGTGAAGAATCGAGAGGATCATACCGATAAGGATGTGTTTCTTTTTGTAATGCCCAATCTCATGGGCAAGGATGGTGACAAGTTCCTCAATGCTATGATTTTCAATAAGGGTGTCATAAAGGGCGATGCGTTTGTTTTTTCCAAAACCTGTGAAGAAGGCATTGGATTTCGTCGAACGTTTTGAACCGTCCATCACGAATACATCATGAAGGGGAAACTCGACCTCCCGTGCATAGTCGAAGATCCGAGATTTTAGAGGACCGTCTTCAAGGGGTCTGAATTTATTAAAAAGGGGCATGATCCACGTGGGGGCAATAAATTGAACAATTAGGATAAAAAGGGTGGAGATAACCCAACAGGCAAACCAGGCCCATGCTCCCGCGTACTGAAAGAATGCCAGAATGCCTGTGAGTAGGGAACCGCCAAGGATAAGGGCAAGTGTGAGGATCTTGAAGATATCGAAAAGAAACGTTCGAGGAGTGGTTTTGTTGAACCCGAAGCGTTCCTCGATAACGAAGGTCCGGTAGATACTAAAGGGGAGATTAAGAAGGCCAAGCAGGAGCATGAGGCAACCTATGTAGATCAGTCC
>JALTIG010000097.1:0-2704 GCA_027004185.1 bacterium
TGGCCAAGGGATCTGAAAAGAGAGGTTATGATTCCTCCTAAATTTTTCTTGCTTGTCCG
Source organism: bacterium (assembly GCA_027004185.1). Lineage (GTDB taxonomy): Bacteria > Desulfobacterota > S145-22 > S145-22 > S145-22 > S145-22. The sequence continues at coordinate 60 of JALTIG010000097.1, forward strand.
GGCGAATAGCCATTTTAGAGTGACAGTAAGGGAAAAGGAGTATGTGGTCGCCGCAGAAGAGGCAATACGCGGGGAAGATGGGTCCTTTTTCGCCCTTTTGCCTCCCATCAAGGTGCCGGCTGCGCATCGATCGTATAGGATGAAGATAGTTGTCTATAATCCGGGGGGGATAAAAAGAGAGGAGGCCTCCCTGCTCTACTTGACGCATGCCCATAATGTCAGTGTAAAAAGAGAATTTTCCCGTGAATCCATGCTATCGGACCCCCTGATGTTTCTATCCACGAACGGAAGAGGGGGGATGGTTCACGTTCCACTTTTCTGGGAAAGAATTCATAGCCAATACGACGCCCTGCTTGCCGCAAATTTGAGTGATACATCCCCCGTGGATAGAAAGATTCTTTTCACGCGGTGCCGGGCCTGGGTGGTTTTTCAGGGCTATTCACAGGAGATCAGCAGCCAATGTGTTGAATTATTCTTTTACGACGCGCCTGCTCGGGGGATTTGGGTGTATAAGGTCCCGGTGGGGAAAGGTCGGCATATCCGGCTTTTTGTCACTATTGAAATGATTCGGGATGAAAACACGGTGCGGATCGAATTTTTTCGGAAGCAGGCCGTTGACTCAGGTCAGCACCTTATCGATTCCATAAAGGTAACACTTATCCTAAGGCCCGATATCGAAGACCGCAGCTTCCATGAAACAACCAAGGCCTATCTCGGTCCGGAGAAGCTGTTCCCGGCATCGGTATCTTACCAGTCAAACGGATTTACCTTTTTCCCCTATGGTGATCATGGGGTTAAAATCATGCTTTCCAGGGGAGAGTTTGTGCCACAACCCGAATGGTATTACAGGGTACATCATACTCTTGAGGAAGAGAGAGGCCTGGATCCCGACTCGGACCTCTTCAGCCCGGGATATTTTTCCACGACCCTGGTGGGAGGCCAGGGCGCCGTGTTATTTGCCCATGCCTTTGCCGCGGGGCAAAAGAATCAACAGTTGAACCATCTGGATATGGGGTCGGTCCCGGAGTTTGAAATAGGGAAAAGGGTTGAGTTTGAAGAGGCGCTTAAGGCATCTTTGGGATGTTACGTCGTGAAACGGGGTGACCTGAAAACGGTCATTGCGGGCTATCCATGGTTTCTTGACTGGGGGCGTGACACTCTCATTGTCGCACGAGGCCTGCTTGCAGCGGACCGCACGGAGGATGTAAAGGCCATCCTCCAGTTATTTGGAAGTTACGAAGATCGAGGGAGGTTGCCGAATATGATTCTGGGCGAGGATGCGAGCAACAGGGACACCTCGGACGCCCCCTTATGGTTCCTGGTGCTTTGCTCTGATTGGGTGAAGGACAAAGGGGATTTCAGTGTTCTTGAGATTCCCTGTGGAACCAGACGCCTGCGGGAGGTTGCCCTCTCGATAGGGAGTGGGATAATTGCGGGAACGCCGAATGGGATCAGAATGGATCCTGCTTCTGGTCTCATTTTCAGCCCGGAACATTTCACCTGGATGGATACCAATTATCCGGCAGGAACCCCGCGGGAAGGGTATCCAATCGAGATTCAAGCGCTTTGGTATGCGGCTTTAATGTTTTTGGCAAAGATCGATACCACAGGAGAGGCCAACACATGGCGATCGATTGCCGGAAAGGTCAGGGATTCAGTCAGGCATTACTTTTGGCTGAAAGAAGGCTATCTCTCCGACTGCCTTCACGGGGAAGCCGGAAATGCCGCCAACGAGGCAATAGCCGATGATGCGCTGCGCCCGAATCAGCTTTTTGCTCTCACCCTGGGCCTGGTGGATGAGCCCGAAATGGGACGATCCATCTTACACGCGTGTGGAGAGCTGATCGTTCCCGGCGCCCTGAGAAGTCTGTCCGATAGGCCTGTTCGTTATCCAATCCCCATCGTGTACAGCGACAAGATTTTAGGGGATCCCCTGCGCCCCTATCGTGGAACCTATCTGGGTGATGAAGACACTATGAGGAAACCCGCCTATCACAACGGGACGGCATGGACCTGGCTGCTTCCGGTGTATTGTGAGGCCTGGGCAAAGGTTTATGGGAAGGCTGGCGTGGACACGGCCTTGAGCTGGCTGTCAAGCTGTACCCGGTTGATGAACAAAGGGTGTGTGGGACATATTCCAGAGATCCTTGACGGTGATTTTCCCCATACCCCTCGGGGATGCGACGCCCAGGCATGGGGGGTCAGTGAGGCCCTGAGGGTTTATAAGAAATTGGAAGAATGGAACCATGGGTACGGTCGTACCCCCTGATTTAGTCGACCTTTCAATGAGGCCCTCGGCGAAAACCTTGATTTATACCTGTATTTAAGTTAGATTACAAAAACTTATGTATGTTTACTGCACCCAAGGAGTATTTTAATGTGTCAACTCAATATATTTAATGTCTTTCCAAAGGTTCCCGAGCCTCTTTCCTTTATAGAAAAACTCTCTTACAATCTTTGGTGGTCCTGGAACTGGTATGCTGTGGAACTGTTTCGCAGGATGTCGCCCGCCCTGTGGGACGAAGTCCGAGGCAACCCACTGGTGTTCGCGACCCGAATCCCGGGAAAAAGGTTGGAAGAACTATCGGCCGACAGAAGCTTCCTGGCCGTCCTGGAAAAGGTGGAGGAAAAATACGAAAGGGAAG
>JALTIG010000097.1:2714-4064 GCA_027004185.1 bacterium
TCCTTAAGCCCATACAACGGTGAGGGTGGAATCGCCTATTTTTCCATGGAGTATGGGATTCACGAAAGCTTGCCACTCTTCGCGGGTGGCTTGGGCGTTCTGGCGGGCGATCACCTGAAGACATCTTCGGAATTAGGGGTTCCTCTGACAGCTATTGGCCTTTTTTACCGGCAGGGATATTTTCATCAATACCTTACCCATGATGGGTGGCAGCAAGAAAGCTACCCGGACATAGACGAGTTTTATCTCCCCATGGGGAAGGCGAGGGATTCTTCAGGAGCAAAGGTTCGGATCACCATCGCCGGACCGGATGGTGAAATCAAGGCCCGGGTTCTCAAAATACGGGTAGGCCGCGTCTCTCTTTACCTTTTGGATACGAATTTACCGGAAAATCCCCCTGAGATAAGAGATATAACAGCGAGACTTTACAGCGGGGAGCCGAAGGTTCGGTTGGCACAGGAAATCCTTCTTGGTATAGGGGGATTAAGGGTGCTTCAGGCCTTGAATGTTTTCCCGAGAGTTCTCCATCTAAATGAGGGCCATTGCGCCTTTACGGTTTTAGAACGTTTGTCTCAGGTCATGGAAGCCTATCATGTGGATTTAAAAACCGCCTTGGAGATCGTTCCGAGAACGACGCTTATTACGACCCATACGCCAGTGGCTGCGGGGTATGACGAATTCCCCGTAGAGCTGGTGAGGCCTTATTTTTTACCTTTCCAGGAGCGTTTGGGGGTGGATGCAGATGAGATAATGTCGTGGGGTCAACCATCCGGTTCGGACCATAATGCCCCCTTTTCCATGTTTGTCTTTGGTATGAGGATGTCTCAGCACATCAACGGGGTAAGCAGGCTACACGGGCGTGTGGCACGCCGGATCTGGGCGCACATGTGGCCCAAACGTCCGATCGATGAGGTGCCGATTTCTCACATTACCAATGGGGTTCACGTGACCACCTGGATATCGAGAAGAAAATTCAAGATATTAGAAAGTTACCTCGGCCCCGAATGGTATCTCCACCCAACGAGCCCGGGTACCCTTGAAAAGATTGATGAGATTTATGACGAAGAGCTTTGGAATACCCATCAGATTTGTCGCTCCCACCTTATTAATATTTGCAGGAGGCGCATGATCGAACAGCATGGGCAACGGAATGCCCTCCGGGCCTTGATGAAACATGCCGAATCTGTCCTGGACAACGACATCTTAACCATCGGGTTTGCGCGGCGCTTTGCCACGTATAAACGGGCGAACCTATTGCTTCAGGACCCAGACCGTCTTGAGGCTATCATTAACTCTAATGTTCACCCCGTGCAGTTCATTTTTGCAGGAAAGGCCCACCCCAGGGATAAT
>JALTIG010000098.1 GCA_027004185.1 bacterium
GCGGAAGAGGCGCGTATGCTTCGCTATCTTAGGCGTGAAGATAACATATGTGTGAACCGCGATGCATTGATCCACCAGGCAAAACAACAGGTTCTGGCCATGGATATGCAGGGATACCGTCCCCCGCGTCCTCCGGAAAGCCTTGTAGCCCTTGGAGATGAGGGGTTTGCACTTCTGGAGTTGGGAATCTATTACATGGAAGAGGGAAAGGAGATATCTCCCTATGATGCCCATGTCGGGAGGAAGTTGGCAAAGGTCCTGACAGGGGGGGATGCACTGCCGGGATCACGCGTAACGGAACGGTATATCCTGGATCTTGAACGCGATGCCTTCCTGAGCCTGTGTGGTGAAGAAAAGACCCAGGAGCGGATAAGATACATGTTGCAGAAGGGAAAACCGTTAAGAAATTAGTCTGGCATGTCAGGAAAGGATTACGTATGATGAACAGGAAACAGAGGGGATAAAAGAGTGAAAGAGGCAGTCATTGTTTCAGCGGTAAGGACAGCTGTGGGAAAGGCCCCAAGAGGGATCTTGCGTTACACGCGACCGGATGAGGTGGGCGCTGTAGTGCTTAAAGAGGTAGTCAAACGGACGCCGGGGCTCGATCCGGGGGAGATTGATGATGTAATCATCGGTTGCGCCTTTCCCGAGGTCCAACAGGGTATGAACCTGGGAAGAATCTTGACGCAGCGTGCTGGTTTTCCCGAGCACGTGCCAGGCCAAACGGTTAACCGGTTTTGTGCGTCGGGACTCCAGTCCATCGCCATCGCTGCAGAAAAGATCATGTGCGGGTTTGCTGAAATCGTTGTGGCAGGCGGGGTTGAATTCATGAGCTACATTCCCATTGGTGGACTGAGACCTGCACCCAATCCGGAACTGATGGAGACCTACCCCCAGGCCTATATCTCTATGGGGTTGACGGCAGAAAACGTGGCAGAAAGGTTTGGCATTACCCGGGAAGACCAGGATACCTTTGGGTATCAGAGCCAGATGCGGGCAGTCAGAGCCGTTACCTCGGGTCGCTTTAAGGATGAAATTGTTCCTGTAATGGCGCGGGTTCCCAGGCTAGATCCAAGCGGGGTTACGTTCTATGAAGAAAAGGTTTTTGAGACGGACGAAGGAATCCGTCCAGACACTACGCCGGAGAGACTGGCGAAATTGCGCCCCGTTTTCAAACGTGGAGGGTCCGTAACAGCGGGAAACTCCTCTCAGACGAGTGATGGGGCTGCGGCAGTAGTGATCATGAGCAAGGAGCGGGCGAAATCTATGGGTCTTTCAGCACTTTTGACCTTTAGGGCTTTTACGGCGGCGGGGGTTCCGCCCGAACTGATGGGGATCGGTCCAACGGCGGCGGTTCCAAAGGTTTTGAAGCTGACAGGCCTCAAGGTAGAAGACCTCGATCTCATCGAATTGAATGAGGCCTTCGCCTCTCAATCCCTCTACTGTATACGAACCCTTGGGTTGGATATGGAAAGGGTCAACGTTAACGGGGGAGCCATCGCCCTGGGGCATCCCCTTGGGTGCACGGGAACGAAATTGACCGTTTCTCTGTTGCACGAGATCAGAAAACGGAGGGGACATTGGGGCTTGGTTACTATGTGTATCGGTGGTGGTATGGGCGCTGCGGCTATTTTTGAAAATGAATCTGCTTAAGGGATAGGAGGGCTACTAAATGGGTAAGAACGCGGGTGGAAGTTTCCTGATAGAGATGGCGGATCCTGAGGATGTTTTTACACCGGAGGATATGACTGAGGAACATAAACTTGTAGCCAAGGCCGCTGAGGAATTTCTCCTCGGAGAGGTAGCGCCGGTCATCGATGATCTGGAGGCCAAAAAAGAGGGATTGATGCTGTCGCTTCTCAAGAAGTCGGCCGAAGTAGGCCTGATGGGGTGCGATATCCCGGAGGAGTATGGCGGCATGGGGCTGGATAAGATCAGTTCCCTTATCATAACAGAAAAGGTTCCCTTAGGAGGGCCCTTTGCCGTGGCGAATGTTGACCATACGGGGATTGGGACTCTGCCCATCGTCTATTTTGGAAACGATGAGCAAAAACGCAGGTATCTCCCAGGGCTTGCCAATGGTGAATTGATTGGTTCCTATGCATTGACGGAACCTGAGGCGGGCACGGATGCTCTTAACGCCAAGACCACGGCGGTTCTCTCCGAAGATGGGAAGTATTATATCTTGAATGGTGAAAAGCAGTTTATTACCAATGCGGGGTATGCTGACATCTTTATTACCTATGCGAAGATTGATGGAAAACAGTTTACGGGGTTTATCATCGACCGGAATTCTGAAGGGCTTTCTCTCGGGGAAGAGGAGGATAAGATGGGGATCCGGGGCACCTCTACCCGGAGCCTGATTCTGGAGAATGTCAAGGTGCCGGTAGAAAACCTTCTATTCAAACCAGGTAAGGGTCACGTCGTGGCCTTCAACATCCTTAACATCGGTCGCTACAAGCTGGGTGGGGCCTGTGTGGGGGCCGCTAAACTTGCCTTGGCTGACACGATTCAGTACGCCAAATCGCGGGTCCAATTCGGACATCCCATTGCTGATTTTGGACTCATCAAGGAAAAGATTGGGGAGATGGTTATCAGAACCTTTGTGGCGGAGAGCATGGTTTATCGAAATGCAGGGCTCATCGAGGAGCGACTCAAGGATATCGATATGACCTCTCCGGAAGCGGGGTATGAGTCCGCACGGGGAATCGAGGAGTATGCAACGGAGTGTTCCATCAACAAGGTTTATGGTTCCGAGATGCTTGATTATGTAGTGGATGAGGCCCTCCAGATTCACGGAGGATATGGCTACACGAAGGATTATCCCGTGGAACGGTATTACAGGGATTCCCGGATCAACCGCATCTTCGAGGGAACTAATGAGATTAATCGGCTTTTGATCCTGAGGATGCTTCTCCGCAGAGCCATGAAGGGGCAGCTACCCCTTATTCAGGCCATGAAACAAGCAGCAGGTGATCTGTTGAAGCCCAGTGGACTGCGCCAGGTTCCGCAAGGTGGGTTGGACATGATGACGTATCTGGTGGAAAATGCCAAAAAGATCGCCCTCCTGACGGCAGGAGCTGTTTACCAGGCATATCCTGATGATCTTGAGGAGCAGCAGGAGATCCTCGGGAAGATCAGCGATATCATCATCGAGATCTTCGCGATGGATAGCAGCTTGCTCCGTGTCACAAAAATGGCAAAAAGGTCGGGAGCTGATTCCTTTAAGATTCCACAGGCCATTCTCTCTGTTTATACCGTCGACGCCATGATGCGTGTTGAGCGTTGGGCGAAACTGATCTTTGCAGCGATATCCAGCGGTGATACCCTAAGAACCCAGTTATCCGCCTTGAAACGCCTGACGCGGTACCTACCGGTTAACAGTATTGCGTTGCGCAGAGAGATCGCGGACCGTATCTTGAAGGTGGGGCGCTATACGGTTCAATAACGGGTTAAAGGTCCGTTGCACATTCCGTGGGATCGCCTCGCAGTTTCTCAATAGCGTGTGGAAGTGCGGGAATGATCACCTCCATGCATTCTGCGACGGCCTTTGGGCTCCCCGGAAGGTTGATGATGAGGGTCTTCTCCGCGATCCCACTTACCGCCCGTGAGGCCATGGCGTGAGGGGTCTTTTTGAGGCTTTCCATCCGCATCGCTTCTGCAAATCCCGGTACTTCGCGATCAATAACTTCCCGTGTTGCCTCTGGGGTAACATCCCTTGGAGCCAGCCCGGTTCCACCCGTTGTCAGGATGAGATCGGCCCCTGCCTTTACCCCTTTCAAAAGGGTTTCCTTGATGGTTGGTTTTTCATCTGGGATAATGGACCTAAAAAGGATTTTGGCGTTCAGACGGGTGGCGTACCAGGTCAGGTATCGTCCACTGATGTCTTCCCGCTTCCCCTGGGCTCCCTTGTCACTCAGCGTGAGGAGGACTACCCTTGGAGCATTGGGGGGTGGGAATCCTTCCTTAACGATTTTGATAGTATCTCCCCGTTTGATCATACCCCCCTTCACGATCCGACCAAATCTCCCTTCACGACTGACGATGTATGGTCGGCCGCTTTCCGGTGGTTCGTATGATTTTTTACCAATCTCGAGGATCACTATCTCCGCCTCCCCTATGGAGAGATGGGTCCCTGGGCGCAGTTTCTCCGGATCGATCCCCTCAATGGTCAGATTCTCAGAATAGGTGTTGTCTTCGAACCGTTCCCGGACATTCCGTGGAACGAGGGAAAGGGATTCTAAAGGGAGAATACTGATTTGCCGATTCCAGTCACCCCCATGGGCATCTCCTTTGAGTCCCCATTTTGGAGTCAGGATTCCTTCCTCTACCGGATGTTTGAATGCTCCACGGATTTTACCGAGGTTGACTGAGAGCAGGTGTCCATGCATCAGTTTCGTTTACCTCCTTGGAAGGGGCACTCAGGGTTCAAGATGTTTCCCCTTCTGCGATAAAGGTTCCACTTTTCCCACCGCTTTTCTTGACAAGATGGATGTTCTCGATCACCATGGCTCGATCCACAGCCTTTCCCATATCGTAGATCGTAAGGAGGCTCGTGGCAACAGCTACAAGGGCTTCCATTTCCACTCCTGTAACGCCACGGTTTCGAACCTCAGCGGTAGCAATAATGGTGGCCCGTTCGGGATCCATCATGAAGTCTACAGAGATCTTACTAATGGGGATAGGATGGCAGAGTGGAATGAAATGGGGGGTTTGCTTGGCTGCCATGATTCCAGCAATTCGAGCAACTCCCAGAACATCTCCTTTCTTGATCTGTCCCTGATGGATCAGTTTGAACGTCTCGGGTTTCATTCGGATGTGACCACGGGCAACGGCGACTCTCAGTGTTTCTGGTTTTCCGGAGACATCCACCATGGTAGCCTCCCCCTTGGATGTCAGATGTGTAAGTTTTTCCATGTTTTCTCCACCCTTATCCGCCGATGCTCCACATACCGCGGTGGCATTTTGTGGCGGAGACGGTATTCAGATGGTGCTGAAGAGGCTTAAGCTTCAGTGCCCTGTCCAGAAGTTGCCTGAGGGCTGCCTTTCCTCCCCCATTCCTTAATGAGGTCTTGAGGTCGATTTCTAAATCAGAGAAGAGGCAGGGTCGCAAATGTCCATCCGCCGTAAGTCGAATACGGTTACAAGTTCCACAAAAGTGGTTGCTCAAAGGGCTTATAAGGCCGATTTCTCCTTTAGATCCTGGGACCCTGAAGACCCGGGCGGGCCCATTGTTGTGCGTTCCTTCAATAGGAACGAGGGGGTAAACGGATTCAATCCTCTGCCTGATTTTTTTGACACTTAGAAAACTTTCCTCATTCCATTTCTCATTGACGGGCATGTATTCGATAAAGCGAATTACATAGGGTTCATCCATGGTTAAGCGGACGAAGTCAAGTAATTCATCATCGTTTACACCCTTCATAGCCACAACATTGATCTTAACGGGGAATAGCCCCACCTCGCGGGCCGTCTGAATTCCCTGCCACACCTGTTTGAAGAGGTCCCTCCCTGTAATAATCTTATATCGCTCAGGTTTGAAGGTGTCGAGGCTTACGTTGATACGCTTGAGGCCAGCCTCTTTCAGGTCTCTTGCAAGGGGATGCAGGAAGACACCATTGGTGGTCAAGCTCAGGTCTTCAAGCCCTTCCGTTGTTGAGATTTGGGAGATGAACTCAGGGAGCCCCTTTCGCATCAGAGGTTCTCCCCCAGTAATTCGTACCTTTCGAATCCCTTCTTTTACAAAGGTACGAACAATCGTGGCGATCTCTTCAAATCTTAGGATTTCCTCATGAGGCACCCAGGTCACGTTATCCGTGACACAGTACACACATCTCAGATTGCAATGATCCGTGATGGAAATTCTCAGGTAATCGATGGTTCGACCGTAAGAATCTTTCAATATCTTTATCATATCCCTTTCTCATTCCCGCTTTCGGATAGATCATAGCCCCCAAGCGTTTGGACGGTTTCCCTGAAGGTTTTTGAACGGATAATCTCTAAGAGGCCCTCGATACGCCAGTCCTTTATAAATTCTTCTGGGATCACAAGGTCATAAGGTTCTTTTGCAAGGGGGATGAAATCAAGGTCGAGGGCCTCTGCAGCTGCTTGAATCCCCATCCCGCAATCGGACATTCCACCCCTGATTTCAGCCGCGACCATAGTATGTGTCGCCACCTCGTGGGTATATCCATTCAGTTGATTGGGTGAAATATTTTCTCTTTCCAGGAGAACATCCAGGAGAACACGGGTTCCTGCCCCTCTTTGACGATTCACGAATTGGACATCCTTTCTGACCAGGTCTCGGATGGAGGTAATTCCCAAGGGATTTCCCTTCCGGACCATAAGCCCTTGGGTACGTTTGAGAAGGTGGATAAGACGCACCTTGTGACCAGAGAGATATCTCTTTATATAAGGTAGGTTGTAAGTGTGGGTTTCCGGATCCAATAGATGGATGGCCGTGAGATGGGCCTTCCCCTTTCTGAGAGCGAACAATCCCCCCAGGCTTCCTACTGCCCCGATCGCAAGAAAGATCCCCATATTCCGCTGCGCCAGTAAACCATTAATCCGGTCAAGGCTGAGGTCATGGCTCCCGATAAAGATTAGTTGGCCTTTTAGCTGCTCCACATCCCTCCGAAGTTGGATGGAGACTGGTTCAGTTTCGGAGATCCCCTCCGAATCGACCGGGATTTTGAGTATTCCATCTGCTTCACTCAGGCTTGTTAAGATTCCTGCCCCTCTCGGTAGGGGGATGGCGATCCAGCGTTCCCCGATCTTTCCAAGCCGAACCCGGATAAACTCTTCCTGTCCCAATTTCGAGGGGATCTTTCTGAAGATCTCGGCTGTTAACACGGACGGGGGAGGGGAGGATCTCATCGTCAGGGCCATCATAAAGGGGTGAATAACCTCCTCATAAAAGAGGGCGGCGGACGTTGGGTAGCCAGGAATACCGAAAACAGGCTTTCCAGACACGGTGGCAAAGAGGGCGGGTTTACCGGGCATCATGGCAATCCCGTGAATATGTACGCGACCCATCTTCTCGAGAACCCTTCGCGTGAAGTCACTTGATCCCGCAGATGAACCCGATAGAATGAAAAGGACATCCGATGCCTGAAGGGCGCTTAAAACAGACTGGTTGAGCGCTCTTTCATTATCTTCGCATGGAGCCAGGACATTGGGGAGCCCCCCATCCTGCTCGACATAGGAGGCTATCATTCGGCTGTTGGATTCGATCACCTGTCCCGGTTTTGGAGTTGCCTCAGGAGGAACCAATTCTGACCCAGTGGGAAGGATGGTAACCCTGGGTTGTGCGATGACTCGAATGGAAAAGACCTCTGCGTTCAGAAGTACAGCGATATCAGGGGGGCGGATCTCCTGGCCGGGAAGGAGGAGAAGGTCCCCTTTGATTATATCTTCACCCACGGGACGGACATGTTGCCAGGGATGGGCAGCCTGGCGGATTTCCACGATCCCTGAGCCCTTTTCCAGAACCTGTTCAATCATGACAACAGCATCGGTGCTTTTGGGCATGGGAGCACCCGTATTGACCCAGAAGGCTGTCTTGCCGATTTTGAGTTGTTTAGGTGCGGATTCGGAGGCGCCAAAGGTTGCGGAGGCCTGAACTGCAATGCCATCCATAGCCGCCGCGGCGTAATGGGGTATAGATCTTTGAGCGAAAACGGTTTCTGCAGCAACTCTTCCCAAGGCCATCTCGGTGTGGATGGTTTCGTGCCTCGGAATCTTTAAAGATGTGAGGGTAGAAAGGATGATCTGTCCGGCCTCTTCAAGGGGGGTAAGTGTGAGATAGATGGAACGTTTCATGTCAGCATTAATATATCCACTTCATCGTTCTTGTAAACCCCTTCCGAATTCAGGGGTATGCGTATCAGGGCGTTTGCCTCTACAAGGGAAGAAATCAGGCCAGATTTGCTGAAAATGGGGATGGCGTTTTTTCCCTGCCCAGTTTTTTCTACCCTTGCTCGGACAAAGTCCTCACGACCTTGAGCGGAGGGAATGTTTTCGAGCACTTTCGCTCTTTCCCACCGAAGGGTATCATTTAAATCTGTACCTAAAAGGGCAGTGATGGCTCGGGTAACAAGGAGGTGTGCGATAATCCATGCAGAAACAGGATGACCCGGCAATCCGAAAATCATTTTCCCTTCTACCATCGCAATAATGGTGGGTTTACCAGGGCTGATGGAAACCCCATGGGCAAGGAGGGTAAACCTGGGAAGGGTATTAAGGACCGTGAGGGTCAAATCCCTGACGCCAACGGAGCTTCCACCGGAGAGGAGCAAGAGATCACAGGTCGCTATCCCTTCTTTACAGGCCTGCTTTAGGGCCCTTTCCTCATCTGGAATGAGCCCGATGAAGCGGGTTTCTCCCCCATATTTCTGCACCAGTCCCCCAATGGTAAAACGGTTGATGTCCCGAATCTGACCAGGCAAAGGGGTTTCTTCAGGGTTAACAATCTCATTTCCTGTGGAGATTATTCCTACAACAGGCCTTTTTGTGACACGTACATAGGGAATGCCCAATGCGCCGAGGAGGCCCATTTCCTGAGGACGAATTCTTTGCCCTTGGCGAATGGCGAGATTTCCTTCTTTGATATCCTCGCCGGCCTGAATAACGTTTTCAAGGGGAGAGACAGGGTGATAGATCTCAACCAGGGTGGGGTCGGGGGACTCCGTATGTTCTACCATCACCACGGCATCGGCCCCTTCCGGTAGGGCACCACCCGTCGGAATCGTCATGGCCTCCCCCGTTTTTATAGGCACATCAGGAAAGGTTCCCATATCGATTTTCCCCTTGAGAGTCAACAAGGCAGGAAAGCTCTCGGATGCCCCAAATGTGTCCTGGCTGCGTACAGCGTAGCCGTCTACGGTGGAGCGGGAAAAAGGGGGGAGGGAAGATTCTGCCCTAATGGGGGAAGCAGAGATACGATCGAGAGAGCGAAAGATGGGGACTGTTTCGCTCTCGAGGGGGTGGAGTGTAGAGGAGATCAACGCTTCAACCTCCTGCCTGGTTTTCACATTGAAAAAGCCTGTAAAATGTTTAGACATCCTCTCAAGAATCCCTATTGGAGCTGCCGAGGTCCAGGATTTTCATGGTTTCCATGTAATTTCGAGTTTCATACTTGGTGATATCCGAGAGTCTTTTGATGATATCGCTCATCTTTTCCACGCTCTCAAGGATGCCTTTAATGGTTTCTGGACGAATGGATCGGCGATTCTCGTATTGACGCGTCAAGATCTCCAGCCCCATGCTGATTGTTGTAAGCGGTTGGTTCAGTTCATGGGCTGCGGCTCCTGCCAGTTCCATTATAGTTTTCAGCTTCAGTTTTTCCCTCAAGATACGTTCTTTTTCCTTTTGAGGGGTAATATCCTTAACTACCTGAAGAATAGAAGGCTTTTCCCCTTTAATGTCAAGAACATTAGAGGAAATCATATAGGTTCTTCCTCCTTCTCCATCAACCTCCCGTGAAAAGGTTTCCCCCCTCCTGATGGGAAATGCGGGGCAGTTATCACAGGGTTTGTCCCGGTTCTCCTGTTTATGGAAATGGGTCTGGTAACACTTTTTCTCTATCCCTGTTCCCAAGAGTTCAATCATTTTCCTGTTTTCATACCGAACCGTAAACGTTCCATCGATTACCCTTATGCCATCTGGCATCGTGTTAAGAATGAGGTCAAGATATCGATTAGAGTTTAAAAGCTTAAGTTCCAGGGCCTTACGTTTCCTGATATCACGAAGGAATCCGATACTCATCTTGATTTTCCCGGATTTTCTATAAAGAATGCCCGAAAAACTCACAGGGATTTTTCTCCCCTCCCGGTTCAGGAGATAGGCCTCATAGTCGATCATGACACCCCTGGGGCCGTATCGATTACTCCGAAGGATCTGGATAATTTCCTTGGCAAGATTTGGAGGATAAAAATTCTGGATGTCCTTTCTTCCAGACGTAAACTCATTTGCCGGAACCCCGATGAGCCGCTCAATAGCGTCATTCACCATCAAAAGCTTCCCATTGCGGTTCAGAACGGCAATAACATCGGGAGAGAGAGCAAAAAGGGTACTGAGAATCTCAGGGCTTTCCTTTCCTATTTCAATGCCAAGGATTTTGTTTTTTTCTAACCGCTGCTGATTGTGGAACCATTTTTTTGGTGAGCTCATAGTTGCGCCTTCTCTGGGTTGCATTGTTCAATCTCAAGAAGGGCCTTTTTGATTCTCAATCCAGAGGAAAACCCGCCCAGAGACCCATCTTTACGGATAACACGATGGCAGGGAATGAGGATCGGGATGGGGTTCTTCCCTACGGCATTCCCCACAGCACGGGTGGCCTTGGGATTCCTGACCTGGCGAGCAACCCACTGATAGCTGACACATCGGCCATAAGGGATCGTTTGCAGTATCTGCCATACGGTTCGTTGAAAGTGCGTTCCTCTCAGGGGATATAAGGGAATGTCAAAACTGGTTCGCCATCCCATGAAGTATTCCTTGAGCGATGCTAAAAGAGTGGGGTGAGAAGTGATGCCCCTGTGCAATTTAAGATTTAAGATTCTCCCGTATGATTCCGCAAAGTCTTCAATAGCCCTTTCGTTTTCTTGACCGAGACTGATCGCGCATACGCCCCTTTCTGCCACAAAGAGGCTCATTTTTCCAACCCAGGGTAGTTCGATTGCCTCCCATTCTATCTTTAACGTTTGATGGACGATGATCAGAACTCCTTTTACTTTTCTAAGCTTTTATATCATGGATCCTCAAACTGCAAGCCCTTTGCGTTGTTGTCTATGGGGAGAAAATGGATATTTTTGCTGAACTGAAACCCTTTTAAGCGTCGTTCCATCTTGCCAGAATCGTGCCAGTAGGATATGATACCACCATGAAGTTGAACGGGGAAGAGAGGGTGCTGGTTATCCGTCTTGGATCAGTCGGAGATGTTCTTCGCACCCTGCCTGCCGTGTCAGCCTTCCATGCCTGTTATCCAATGGTTTCACTTGGCTGGGTGGTCCAGGACCCTTCCGAAGATATTGTCCGATCCTTTCCATTCGTAAGTGAGGTGATCGTCCTTCCAAGAAAACGTTGGGTTCGGATGTTTAAGAAGCCTTTTCTTTACCCTAGATTACTGCGAGAGATATGGGATTGGATTCGAGACCTTCGGAGGCGAAGGTACGAGGTAGTTCTTGATTTTCATGGGATCTTGAAAAGCGGCATTATCGGGGTGCTTAGCGGGGCGAAGAAGCGAGTTGGATTTAAGAGGGGTTATTGCAAAGAGCTTAACAATCTCTTTACGAACGTGCATGTTAATCCTGGGGATCCCGAACTCAATCGGGTCTATAAGAATCTTGAGCTGGTCCATGCTGTTGGATGTAAGCATAGTCTGCCCAAGGTGTGGCTGGCTCCTTCCGCTAAGGACGGAGAACGAATAGAAAGATTCTGGAGGGAGATTCAACCAGTACATGCACCTGTTATCGCCGTGCAGCCAAGCAGCAGTAAGGCGACCGATTTTAAACGCTGGTTCCCAGACCGTTATGCACGACTTTGCGATGCACTGGTTGAAACACTGGGAGCAACGATTATCCTAACATGGGGGCCAGGAGGAAGGCACACTGTCGAAGAGATTCAGAAGACAATGAAACACCCTTCATATATTGCTTGTTCTACCTCTTTGATGGAGCTTTCAGCCCTGTTCATGAAATGCGACATGTATGTGGGAGGGGATACAGGACCCATGCACCTCGCCTGTTTTTCTGGGCTTCCCGCCGTGGTGATTTATGGCCCTACTAAC
>JALTIG010000099.1 GCA_027004185.1 bacterium
GTTTGAAATGCACTTCCTTCTCTTCCTCCTCGCCTTCCTTTTTCTCCTCGACTACCATTAGTTCATCGGCCTTCTTTGTCTCCTTTTTCTTGTCTCCCTTCTTTTCTCGCCACTTTACTACATACACCTTCCCATGCGTTTGCTTCATTATTTGTATCAGCTGATTCTTTATCCCCTCAAAATCTTCCTTGCTAATACCCTCAATACTTTTTGTCTCCTCAACTTCCCCGTTCAACGACACAAAGTAGAAGTATGCCTTACCGTTATTGTACGCTGGAGACTGTTTAAAAATCATTCGCTCAGCGAGATACCGTAGTTCACTGATTTTTTCTTTAATTTCATTACTTCGTTCATCTGTTGCGTTATCTTTGTCATCCATGTTAATTGATATACTTAACACCTATTTAAACTTTTTCAATTTTTTCGAATTTTTTCAAAAACTACAAGAAGAAGCAATGCAAAACTTATTCCCTACGCATTTTTTTCAATTTTTTCGAATTTTTTCGATTTTTTCAACTCTTATTTTCTCGAAAAAATAAGGGTTATGGGTAGCCAAATGGTGGGTCATATAGGGGGTTATAGAGGGGGTATATGGGCACCCTAATAAGGGTGATTAAGCGGTGTAAAACCCCCTTAAACGGGGTAAAACGGTCACGATAATCGAGGATTCAGGTCGGGTAAGGTCTCTCAAAGTGAAGCATCGAATCGTATGAAGGAGTACGGTCAAGTTGCATGAAAAATTCATGCTTTCTCAACTGATATACTGTTGAGAAAATTGAAAAAGTGAAAAAAGTTATTGAGATCCAAAAACCACACTCCGATCAGATCTTCTCGGCTTCTCGAAGAATTAGGGTTGTGACTAGTAAAAAGGTTATAATTCACAAGGCTATGCAAATAAGAGCAGGGGTTACCGAGGAGAAAGTAGCGGAAGAAGAGAGAAGAATAGTTAAAAGAACTGAAGGAGAAATACAAGATGGAAATTGCAGTTAGATTGCTTGAGTAATGGGAGCATAAAAAGAAAATCTCAAATAGTGAGAAATAATTTTGGGACTACACATTTATCCTAAATTTTGAAGAATGGTAAAAATAGACAGGTAAGGCCCCCATCCCCCTTCCAAAATTCGGAGATATCTATCTTTATTGTTTCATAGCCTTCTCTTTCAAGGATCTTCACAGTGCGGGGATATCCATGCGGTATAAGAATCCTGTTCCTTCCAAGATGAATCATATTGTTAGCATAAATCTCCTCTGGAGGAATATCTATTATATTGAACCCGCGGAAAAATTTTGGATTCACATGCTTAGAGGTCAATGCTACCGTTTCATTTCCCAAATACTGACACACCGCCTGCAGATGGAAAAGTAGGGGGTTATCTCCTGAGAGAGGAATGTGTTTTATTTCTATATCGGGTAAAAGCCTAGAAAGCTGGTGGATACCCTCACTGTTTGTTCTTGGAGTTTCGCTCACAAATATAACATTCCTGTCCGTAATCACTATATTGCCGCCCTCCAGAATGCCTGGAGCTTTAATTTTCTCTATCTTCATTTCTGGCATATTTTTTCTAAAGAACTCCCCTATAGAACGCTCTTCCCCTCTTCTAGATTCTACCCCAAATCTGTGAAGAAGTACCATCTTTCTTTCATAGGCAACCAGTGCCGCATCGTGAACAAAACAGCTATCGGGATATTCTTCCAGAGTCTCTAATTCTATTACCCTTATCCCATAATTCTGGAGAATCTTCTTATATTCCCTGTGCTGTCTAAGTGCCAGATTTAGATCTATTTTATCCCGCTGAGGGTTACCAGATACACAATTCACATAACTTTTGCCAGGAGGACGCACTATGGCCATATCAAAAAGCCTATCCATCTTAACCATCTCCTGGGATTACTTGTGTACCACTTTTGCCTTTTATGGCCTTCACAGCCCTATCAAGGGAGGCTATAATAGCCCTTTTTCCACCATGCTCTAGGAATTTTATTGCGGCTAAAACCTTGGGACCCATGCTGCCGGTTTTGAAGTGCCCCTCTTGGTAGTGCCTCTTAAGCTCCTTCACGGACACTTCACCAAGCCATACTTCCTCGGAGCTTCCATAAAGAAGCGCTGCACCGTTTACATCGGTGAGAATCATAAAAACATCAGCCTTCACGATTTCCGCCAGTTTTTCGGCCCCCAAATCCTTATCAATTACCGCATCCACGCCCCTTAGTATCCCATTCTCCCATACCACAGGAATACCGCCACCTCCTGCTGCAATTATCGTAAACCCCATATCTACAAGTTTTCGGATGATTTCTTTCTCCACAATATCCCTCGGTTCCGGTGATGCCACTATTCTCCTCCATCCCCTTCCGGAATCTTCAATTACACTCCATCCCATTTTTCTGGCCATTTCTTTAGCTGTGCTCTCATCATAAAAGGGTCCCACCGGTTTGGATGGCTTTTTAAAGGCAGGATCATTAATATCCACCACGGTCTGGGTTAATATCGTAGTAACAGGAATATTTACGCCTTTCATTCTCAGTTCATTGGTAAGGGTCTGCTGCATTATATACCCTATTTGACTGTAGGCCATGGCTGCGCAAATATGCATTGGTTGTGGCGGTATCCCATAGAGCCTGTTTTCAGCATCCTGCTGAAGCAGCACATTACCCACCTGTGGACCCCCACCATGGCTTAGAACCACCTGATATTCCATAGACTGGGAAATAATCTCAGCTACCTGACCCATTGCATGCTTCATGTTCTTAATCTGCTCTTCAAAGGTACCTTTCTCGTCTCTTTGAAGAATGGCGTTTCCACCAAGTGCTATTATCACCCTTTTTTTCATCAGGACCCCTCTTTATTTAATTACCAAGGAAAGTATGGCTTTCTGAACTGGCAGTTTATTCCTTGCCTCATCCCATACAGCGCTGTGTTCTGAGTCTATTATTTCATCGGTGACCTCCTCCCCCCTATGCGCAGGAAGACAATGCATAAACAGGTAATTTGGCTTAGCATGAACTACAAGTTTTCTATTTACCTGAAAAGGAGCAAATACTCTTCTTCTTTCCTCTGCCTCTGCTTCATCGCCCATGGAAATCCAGGTATCCGTGTAAATCACATCCGCATTCTTAACCGCCCTTATGGGATCATGCAGCAGTTCAAAACTTCCACCACTCTCTGCAGCGTTTTTCTCCGCCCACTGTATAACCTTCGAATCCGGTTCATATCCCTCTGGTGTGGCAACCACTACCTCAGCACCCAATTTTGTTCCAACCACCATAAGCGAGTGACACATGTTATTCCCATCCCCAACATACACATATCTAATTCCTTTCACTCTACCCAATTTCTCCTTGATGGTCATAAACACCGCAGGTGCATGGGTAGGATGTGAGAAATCACTCAGGGCATTGATTACTGGCACCCTGCTATACTCTGCCAGTTCTTCTACATCCCGGTGAGAGTACACTCTGGCAGCGATGGCATTAACATACCCGCTTAGAACCTTCGCCGTATCCGCAATGGTCTCACCACGTCTGAACTGGAGTTCCTGGGCATTGAGATACAGCGCGTATCCGCCCAGCTGATACATTGCCACCTCTAGACTCACCCTAGTTCTTGTAGATGGTTTCTGGAATATCATTGCCATGGTCTTGCCCTGCAGCACATGATGCTCCTTCCCCAGCATTTCCCACAGTTTCATCTGCTCCGATGCTTTTATTATTGCTTCTATTTCCTCTGGGCTGTATTCCTGAAGACATAGAAAATCCCGATGCTTGTGTGACTCAAAATCTTTCCAAATCCTCGAATTATACTCCATACTATCCCCTCTTTCATTCATTTTTACGACTCCTGCATTTATATTTCCTACTCCAAACTAAAGAGGTAAATAAAACGGCGAATTCAGGCAGGTTACGCCCCCGTCACCTTTCCAGAATTCCGAGACATCCACCTCTATTGGTTTGAATCCCTGCCTCTTCAACTTCTCCTTGGTTTTGGGATATCCCGCAGGTATGAGAACCCTTTCTTCACCCAGATACAGCATGTTGTTGGCGTA
>JALTIG010000100.1 GCA_027004185.1 bacterium
CCATCGTGGAGGTTACTGAAACAGGGAGCACCATACGTGCCAATGGGCTTAGAATAGTTGAAGAGCTCATGGTGACCAACACACAGTTCATTGCCAACCCAACTGCCTGGCAGGATTCCTGGAAGAGAGAAAAGATAGAGCAGATAGCCCTCTTACTCACTGGTGCCTTAAAGGCTATGGGAATGGTCGGCATGAAATTGAATGTCTCAAAAGAAAATCTTGATAAGGTCATTGAACTCTTGCCAAGTCTTAATGCCCCTACAATTTCACCCCTTTACCAAAGCAACTGGTTTGCCGTTGAAACCGTTCTGAAGGAAAGAGAAGTACGGGATCTAATCCCCAGACTTCAAAGAGCAGGGGCGGAAGGCATTATCGAATATTCACTGAACAAGATCATCTAAGCATTTTATCTGGAAATCCACTCGTCAGGCCCTTTTAAACGTGCCAGTGTTCATGGGGGTGAATATGCACACTGCCATTGTGGAAATGCCGGTGTTTATGGATCAAGTTTGCTTTAAGCAGGATGTCTTTCTGGCTCAACAGCTCCTTCGCCTTACCTTCCGCCAGGATCTTGTGATCTTCCCCTAAGATGTAACAAGTCTGTGATGTAACATAGGGGATTTCTAAATCGTGTGTAGCAATGATACATGTCTTCCCCCTCTTCGCCAATTCTAAGATAAAATCTATCATCCATCCCTGGGTCTGGGGATCAAGGCTTGCAGTTGGTTCGTCCATAAGCCAAACCTCTGGATCAAGAGTGAAGATCGATGCGATACAAACCTTTTTCTTCTCCCCTTCGCTCAGATGATAAGGTGTCCGATCTTTCAACCCATATAACCCCATCTTGTTCAAAACCTCTGAGGCAATCTCTTTCACCCTGTTTTTGGAAAGACCTAACTGAAGCGGTGCGAAGGTAACCTCATCCCATACAGTGGGGAGAAACAACTGAGCATCCGGATCTTGAAAAATAAATCCCACCCTTTTGTGAAATTCCATGGAGATCTTTTTGTCATTCATGCTGGATTCATGGATACTGGAACCAAACGCCCGAAATTCCCCACTGGATGGAAAATACAGTCCATCCAACAACTTCAATAACGTTGATTTGCCCGATCCATTTGCGCCAAGAATCGAAACGTTTTCACCCTTTCTTATCCGCATACTAATCGATTCAAGGGCATCTCCATCATTCATATATGTATAAGACACCCTTGACAATTCAAAAACCATATCACCCTTCATTTTAACATTACCCAAGCCATTATAACAGCAACTGTTGTCAACACCCATAAAAGATCAGACAAACCAAGTGAAAAATCATCCATAAGGGTAGGATTCCCCGACCAACCTCTGGCAACCATCGCCAAATGGACTTCGCTGCTTAATTGGTATGATTTCCCCACAAGAACCCCAAGCCTTGAGGCGATCCAACTGTAGTCTTCCTTCCTCCGGGCGTCTGAGATCTGCCTGCTTTTTTTAGCGAGGAGCATTCCCTCAAGGGTTCTCAAGAAAAGCTGGATATAGCGATACGTAATAGCAAAGATAAGGATCGCAACTTCCGGAACCTTCAAAACAGACAGCGCCTTTAAGAGACGCGTCCATTCGGTAGTCAGAACAAGCAGGATAGCCATTGATATTGACGTGGCAACCCTAAGTACCAACAGCGCCGCACCTGCTACCCCCTGAGCCGTAATGGTAATCTGCTGCGGGATATGAAAGGGACCAAATGTATAAGGGGAAGAAAGGGTCATAACGGTCAAAAGCGTTTTCCCTGGGGTTATAATATTAAAAACAGCCGGCAGGGCGATAATACCGGTAAAAAGTGGGATAAATATCCACACTCTCTTGACAAAACTAACTAAGGGCAACCTGGAAAGAATCGCTAACACCAAGGTCATCATGTAAAAGATAAACAATGATTTTATATTATTGGTTAAACCAATCACAATCAAAAAGGAAAGTGTTGTAATCAGCTTGATCCTTGGATCTATAAGTTGTAGAAAGCCTGTTTTTCTGGCATCCCGGCTTGCAAAAACCGAACCTTGGATGGCTATAGTGATCTCAGATAGGGTCTTTCCAACAAAGTCTCTGCCCATCTTTCCCTTTATATCCCTTTTTTGTTCTTATGAGATAAATATTTACCTAATCCCCAGGTTAACAGGATCACAAGGATCATCCCTACAAACGCCGAGAGAATATACCCAACACAATCTCCCGTTCCGGTTATGGTATAATCCGAAAAGGGCGCATGCCAAAGCCCGGAAAACCGAGCAAGCCCCTTGGGCACAAACCCGATCATGGTCTTGAATGCCTCCTTCCCCCATTCTCCCCATGCATCCCCCGACGCGAGAAGTCCAATAGGCGTGAGAACACCCAAAATTGCCAGTCCAATTAGGAGTTTCGTTACGTTCTTCATGACTAAACCTCCTTTGCAAGGGCTATTAAAACTTCAGGCATTGTTTTTCTTAAAAATATCAATACACCCCCTGTCACAATGGCTTCTATTACACCAGCAACTGTCAAATGGGCGAAAAGCATGGCAGGAATCGCCTGTGAAAGACTGTAAGGACAATAGAGAGGGGTCCCATTCGCTGTATGGAACAAAAGTGGCTGAATCCCAAATTCGATGGCAGCGCATAGCGCTGCAACATTTATCCCAATATAACTTCCTATCGCTGCACCTACCCATTGCCTCGATGACCTTAAAGGGGCAGAACCTGCGATTACCCTATAAACCCCATACCCCACGAGGGGAAGAACGATAGCCATATTAAAACAGTTTGCCCCAAAAGCCAAAATGCCTCCGTCTCCAAAGAAAAGGGCCTGAATCAAAAGTGCCGAAGAGACCCCCATAACAGCGGCCCATGGTCCAAGTATAATAGCCATCAAGGTCCCCCCTACTGCATGAGCAGTGGTCCCTCCTGCTACAGGAGCATTAAACATCATGACCACAAACGAAAATGCTGAAAAGATACCAAGAAGCGGTACAGCCTTGGTTGTCAATGCCTTTTTCAGTTTTCGTATCGCCGTATACCAAAATGGCACTGCTGCTGCATACATCACGGCACACGTTTGAGGACTTAAGTATCCGTCTGGAATATGCATATCAAAACCTCCTTACGATCTATTGAGTAGTCTTAGGTCAACTCTTTGTTGTTTGTCAAAGAAAACCGAGCTTAGCCGATCCCCTCTCCACCTCTCTGCCCAAGAAATAAGAAAAGCCAGAAAAAGCTTCCAAGGGTTCCACCCTGTAATGCCTTCCTGGCTTCTACTTACGTTATACTAAAACCTAATAACTATCTTAAAACAGTTTATTCTCTCTTACTTCTGGGCTTTCATAACCCGATTATCGTAATCTATACTCCCCCTCTTATTTCCTGTCAAGCAAAGTATCCCCCCTGCTTAACAAGCCATTCACTTGGGTAATCCCTTCCTCTTTTTAACGCAACAAAAAGGGAGGGAATTTTTCACCAGTCGGGTACTTCATGAAATGCTTCTATTTTTCTTCCACTGCTTCAACAGGACAAACCTCATAGCAGGCTCCACATTCCGTACATTTGCCTTCATCTATTCTGTAGATTTCACCTTCTTCGATAGCATCGCTTGGACATTCGGCAGCGCATGTTCCACAAGCTACACATCTCTCAGTGATGGTATACAACGCGTCCACCCCCCCTTGGTTTGCTGAACACCGTCTCAGATTTCCATAACCTCTTTCTCTTTCTCAGCAACCAGGTTATCAATCTCCTGAACGAAATCATCCGTTATTTTCTGGATCTCCTCCTGGTCCTTTTTCAGCTCATCCTGCGAGATTGCCTTTTTCTTCTCTTTCTTCTTGACAAATTCATTGGCATCTCTCCGGATGTTCCGGACAGCGATCTTCGCGTTCTCACCAATTCGCTTGACAACCTTTACCAATTCTTTCCTTCGTTCCTCTGTCAATTGAGGAATGGAAATCCGGATCACCTTGCCGTCATTGGTGGGCACCAGACCGAGATCTGATTTCAGGATTGCTTTCTCAATATC
>JALTIG010000101.1 GCA_027004185.1 bacterium
AATCTTAAGGTGGTTTTAGGAAGGGGTATGGCCATCGGGAAGTTTAAAGGGGTCGTAAGAATTAGCACGAACCTTAAAAAATTTCCCATTTATAACCTGAGGGTTATGGGTTTCGTGGAAGGGCCTGTAAGGGTTTTTCCCGATCAGGGTGTGCTGTTTAGCGATCCGTCAATTTTGGGTGGAATGGTAGCGACCGGGTTCGGTATCTACGGAAAAGACGTGAAGATTCTGAAGGTGTCGACAGATGCAAAGGGGTTGAAAGAACAGGTGATCCCTGTGTTAACTGGAGAAAAATATTATCTTGTGGTGATATGGCCGGGTGGGATCGTACCTTTTAACCCTTACAATGTAACAGTGCATGTATATACTAACAATTCTATAGAACCGGTTGTGCAGATACCTCTTAAAATTTATACAAGAAAAGGGGAAGGGAACCCGGACCTTCATGGATTAGTCACCGGATCCCTGTTAACAGGCATGACGTCACGCGATCGAGAGAACCGGTAACCTCGGGGAACAGATTCTTCTTTGATCATATGAGGAATTTTGTGCATGCGGGGTGGTTGACAAGATGGTTTTTTTTGGGTATTAAGCCACTGAGCCTGGTTTTTTGAATGAATGTTTAATAAAAATTTGAAAGGAGAAGACCGTGGGTAACGTTGTAATATGTAGTGCTGTACGGACACCGATCGGGTCTTTTGGGGGAACTTTGAAGACGACCCCCGTTGTTCAGTTGGGGGCTTTGGTGATCCGTGAAGTTCTGAACCGAGCAAATCTGCGCCCGGAACCTTCTGAGAAAGTTTTATCTTATGAACCGGAGGCCCTAAAAGGGTTAGGATATGTTGATCTCGAAAAACGTTATAGAAAATGGGATGCCTCGGCTCATCCTATTCATGTGGATGAAGTAATTATGGGGAATGTTTTGCAGGGAGGTCAGGGACAGAATACGGGCCGACAGGCTGCGATTTATGCGGGTATGCCGAAAGAAACTAATGCCATTACAGTTAATAAGGTTTGTGCCTCGGGGCTGAAAGCGATAGCTATTGCTGATATGTCCATCCGCAGTGGTGTGAATGAGATTGTGATAGCTGGTGGGATGGAAAATATGAGTATGGCGCCTTACGCGTTTCCCAAGGGACGTTGGGGAGCAAGGATGTTCAATGCCGAGATGCTAGACCTCATGGTACATGATGGTCTGTGGGAAATCTTTTACGGCTACCACATGGGTCTGACGGCTGAAAATATTGCTGAAAGGTATAAGATCTCCCGAGAGGAGCAGGATAAACTTGGCTTGATGAGCCACCAACGGGCGCGGAAAGCTATCAAAGAGGGGAAATTTGCTGAGGAGATTGTTCCTGTGGAAGTACCACAGAGAAAGGGTGATACTGTCATATTCGATACGGATGAGCGTCCCATGGATACTTCTCTGGAAAAAATGGCCAAGTTGCCCGCGGTTTTTAAGAAGGACGGCACAGTGACAGCCGGCAATGCCTCTGGAATCAACGATGCAGCTGCCGCTGTTCTCGTGATGTCTGATGAAAAGGCTCGTGAATTAGGGTTAAAACCGCTTGCGAAAATTGTGGCTTACGCTTCCGGTGCAGTGGATCCCGCTTACATGGGGTTAGGACCGATCCCTGCTGTGAAAAAGGTATTGGATATTGCCGGGATGAAATTGTCGGATATTGACCTAATAGAGCTTAATGAAGCCTTTGCATCTCAGGCGATCGCATGTATCAGGGAACTTGGCTTCAGTCTTGAGAATACCAATGTGAATGGAAGCGGAATTTCCCTGGGGCACCCGATCGGCTGCACAGGAGCCCGAGTGATTGTCACTTTGATGTATGAGATGATGCGCCAGAAACTAAGAACAGGACTGGCAACCATGTGCATAGGGGGCGGTCAAGGGATGGCGATGATAATAGAAAAACTTTAAAGGAGGTGACCTGTATGTCGGAAGATCTTGTGCTTTGGGAAAAGATCCCGCCTTTGGCTACGATAACTATTAATCGCCCCAAGGCCTTGAATGCATTGAACACTAAGGTTCTTTCAGTTTTGGATCAATCTTTAGATGAGATAAGCAGAGAAGATGAGATTCGTGTTGTCATCATTACAGGTTCTGGCGAAAAAGCCTTTGTGGCAGGGGCCGATATTGCAGAAATGAGTAATATGACCTCGCTGGAGGGAGCAAATTTTTCACGTTTGGGACAACTGGTTCTCAGAAAGGTCCAGGAGCTGAAAAAGCCTGTGATAGCTGCAGTAAACGGGTACGCTCTCGGTGGAGGTTTGGAGTTGGCACTTTCATGTGATTTTGCTTACGCGTCAGAGAATGCAAAATTTGGGCTGCCTGAAGTGACATTGGGGATCATCCCGGGGTTTGGGGGTACCCAGCGGCTTCCTCGTTTGATTGGTAAGGGACGTGCGAAGGAGTTGATTCTTACTGGAAAAATGGTTTCGGCGAAAGAGGCCTTTGAAATGGGTATCGTTAACAAGGTAGTTCCCTTAGATAAACTGATGGAATCGGTTAAGGATGTTGCTATACAGATTTCAAAGAATGGTCCGATTGCCCTTTCCATTGCCAAAAGCCTTGTGGATGTGGGGTACGATATTCCGCTGGATGATGGGTGCATACTGGAGTCCAGAAGTTTTGGGATGTGTTGTGCAATGGAAGATACAAAGGAAGGGATGAAGGCATTCCTTGAGAAGCGAAAGCCTGTATTTAAGGGGCGCTAAAATTTAATCTAATAGAGTAAAAAAGAGGAGGGTTAACAGTGAAAGTTGTCGTTTGTGTAAAGCAGGTGCCGGACACCGAAGCAACTGTTAAGATCAACCCCGAAACAAAGACATTGATGCGGGAAGGAGTGGAAAGTATCACAAACCCGTTTGATGAATTTGCTATTGAAGAGGGGTTGTTGACAGTTGAAAAGTACGGTGGTGAGGTTCATGTCATTTCCATGGGCCCCCCCCAGGCGCAGGAAGTATTGAAAAACGCCTATGCCGTAGGAGCGGAGAATGTTTATCTTATTTCTGACAGAGCATTTGCTGGTGCGGATACATGGGCAACAGCTTATACCCTGGCGGCATCCATTAAAAAGATAGGGGATTTTGATCTGGTTATTTGCGGGAAACAGGCAACCGATGGAGATACTGGTCAGGTTGGCCCAGGCATTGCCACGCAACTTAATATCCCCCAGTTGACATATGTAGATAAGGTATTAGAAATTGATCCGGACAATAAGAAGATTAAGGTCGAAAGGCTTCTCGAAGATGGAAAAGAGATTGTAGAAGCGAGTCTTCCAGCCCTTATTACCGTGGTTAAGGATATCAACGAGCCGAGGCTTCCCTCCTTGTTTGGGATCAAAAAGGCTGCGAAAATAGAGATCCCCACGTGGACGGCGGAAGATCTTCCAGTGGAAAAGGAAAAGTTGGGTTTAGAAGGGTCTCCTACGGAGGTCATCAATGTTTTTACACCGGAGGTCCGGGGAGGCGGGGAGATCCTTGAAGGTGAACTTCCTGAGGTTGTATCCACCCTTGTGGACAAACTTATGGATATGAAGGTTATACAGTAAATGTTGCGTGGTAATAAAGGAGGGAAACCATGGCTGATATAAAGGTATTGACGGATAAATGTACAGGATGTGGAAGCTGTGCAGATGCCTGCCCTTTTGGTGCGATCACGATGGAGAATGACATTGCTGTCATCGGTGACAAATGCACCTACTGTGGTACATGCGTGGACGTTTGTCCGGTTGAGGCAATCGTGTTAACAAAGGAGGAAAAGCCTATTCAGGCAGATCTCGCTGATTACAAGAATGTTTGGGTCTTTATTGAGCACGAAAGAGGCAAGATTGCCAAGGTCTCTTTTGAGCTTCTCGGCGCGGGGCGCAGGCTTGCGGATGATCTTGGATGCCAGCTCTGTGGTATGCTTATGGGTCATGACGTGGAGGATTTTGCCAAGGAGGCTATCGCTTATGGGGCGGAGAAGGTGTACTACATCGACGATCCCGTCTTGGAAAAATATCGAACGGAACCCTACGGACGGGGTGCAGTTAACCTGATCCGCAAATACAAACCGGAAATTGTCCTTTTTGGCGCCACAACCCAAGGGAGGGATTTCGCAGGAAATGTCGCGACAATCCTTTACACAGGTCTGACAGCCGATTGCACCGGTCTGGATATCGATCCAGAGACGAAGTTGCTGAGGCAAACACGGCCTGCTTTTGGTGGGAACATCATGGCGACCATTCTCTGCCCGAGAACCCGCCCCCAGATGTCGACAGTGCGTCCTAAGGTCATGCCGATGCCAGAGAAGGATGAGTCCCGTCAGGGGGAGATTATTCACGAAACCCTTGAGATGTCTGAGGATGAAATCCGGACAAAGGTCCTTGAATTTATTAAAAGCGAGCAGAAGGTCAATCTTGTGGAAGCTGATATCATCGTTTCTGGCGGACGCGGTCTCGGGAAGCCTGAAAATTTCAAGGTAATTCGGGAACTGGCAGATGTTTTGGGTGCTGCCGTGGGCGCATCCCGTGCCACGGTGGATGCGGGCTGGATTCCTTATGAACATCAGGTGGGTCAGACGGGAAAAACTGTCCGCCCAAAGATCTATATCGCGTGTGGGATTTCCGGGGCTATCCAACACCTGGCTGGGATGAAAACTTCCGACGTGATCGTGGCGATTAATAAAGATCCTGATGCTCCGATTTTTAAAGTCGCAACCTATGGGATCGTGGGAGACCTGTTTCAAGTTGTTCCCATGCTCACTGAGGAGTTTAAGAAGCGTCTCGGTAAGTGAAACGAACGGACACATGAAAGGGCCGAAGAGGGGGATTTTTATCCCCCTTCTTTTTTATTGGTATTGAATCCAGGTGGTTCAGCTTTCAGACGGTGTCGGTAGTTTTTTGATCTAAAATAAAAATATGTTGCTGGATAGTTCTTAAGTATGGTAGGGTAAAAAGAGAAACTTATATGATTAAGGGAGGGAAGTAGGATATGACTGAGAAGGGATCATCTTTTAAAGGTGTATCGGTGGTTTCATGTGGAACGCTGCGGATGGAACTCACGAAACTTCAAAAGGAAGGATTCTTGGATGCGGATAAAATCCTTTTTACAACACCTGGCCTGCACGAAGTATGCTCAGAGTTAAAGGAACAAGTAATGAGGCAAGTCAAGCGTGCCTTGGATGTGTCCGAAAGGGTCATTGTTGTATACGGGAGCCTTTGTTATGTGGATCCTGTGGATATGAGCGGACTGGACAAGCTTTTAGAGGTGTTTGGCCGGAATGTGCTTCGCATCAGGGCACAAAATTGTGTGGATGCCTTGGCTGACCGACAAAAAAGGGAGGAAATTGCTGCGGGGCGCAAGGTTTTTTGGCTGACACCCGGGTGGATGCGATTCAGGGATCTGGTTTTCAAGGATTGGGACATCGGAAAGATTAATGAAAATTTTCCGAAAAATGATGTGGCCATTGTCTTGGATGCTATCGGATACTACGATAAGTTGATGGAAGAGGATCCCATGAAGATCTTAGAGTACTCAGATTGGATGCACTTAGGGGTTGAGGCATATCGTGTCACGCTGGAACGGCTCAAAGGGCTCCTGTTGGACAAACTGAAAGAGTTGAAAAAATAGCCCTGGATGTGGGGTGCAGAGGATCGGTTGTAATACACATTACGATTCAAACTTTGCACTTCACGGGGCAAGAAAATTTTGGGAGGGAGAGGCATGTCGTACGAAACAGTTTTGGTAGAAAAGACGGAACATATTGGTATTATTACCCTTAACCGCCCCGAAAAACTGAATACCTTTAATATACCTCTTGGCCGGGATCTCAATGCGGCCTTAGAAGAAATGGATGAGGATCATGATATTTATGTGGTCATTATCCGGGCAAATGGCCGTGTTTTCAGTGCGGGCATCGATATTTCAATCTTTCCAATGCGAGGAATTCTGGAATACCGGCCTTGGATTAACTTGATGGAAAAGATGACCCTGACCATATCCAAGATGAAAAAGCCTGTCATCGCCGCGGTACATGGCGTGGCGGCGGCCAATGGTGCCGGCTTGGTAGCTGCGGCAGATCTGGCTGTGGCAGCGGAAGGAGCACGTTTCGGTTTAACAGCGATTGATGTAGGCCTGTTTTGTATGGGGCCAGCGGTACCCATGGATCGGTGTGTTGGGAAAAAACATTGCTTAGAGCTGTTGATGACAGGAGATTTGATCGACGCCGAAAAGGCCGAACGCATTGGCTTGGTAAACCGGGTGGTGCCGGAGGAAAAGCTAATGGAGGAGACCTTATCCCTGGCACGAAAACTCGCGGCGAAGAGTCCTCTCGCCCTTCAAATGGGTAAAGAAGCTTACTATACCATGGCTGATATGCCATTGGAAAAGGCTTTACAGTATTCGAATGAGATGTTCTGTGAGCTATGTACCTTAAAGGATGCGGAAGAAGGGGTCAGAGCATTTTTAGAAAAACGGTCTCCGAAATGGCGACTGGAATAGAGTGATCTCTTGCAATTGAAATATCAGTCCCGGTTACCAATTCCCTTATATATAGAACGACATTTTTAATTTAGCATAATGTGGGCAATTAGTTTTTTTGTTAGGCTTGACAGCCTTCCCATGTTTGTGTTAGTTTTGTGTTAATTATAAAACAATATTATAAAAATGAAAGGAGGGAAAAATGTTAGTTAAGGAATTGGACCTCTTAGGGGGGATTTCGCCGAACGTGTTAAAAGAGATCGCAGATATTTGTCTGGAGGAAAAATATCCGGAGGGAACTGTATTGTTTGAGAAGGGCGATGAGGCTGATTATTTGTATGTTCTGAAACGGGGCGTTCTGAATCTCCAGATAAAGAATGGGGGAAAGTTAAACTTCAATCTTTCGGAACGGGGTGATATCTTCGGGTGGTCAAGCTTGACAGAGTCTGGGCGATATACCGCTTCAGGGATTTGTGCGACTGAGGTGGAAGTTCTGAAGATTGAAAGGGATAAGCTGGAAAAGATTTTTAAAAACCACCCTGAGGTTGGGTATATCGTTCTCAAAAGATTGACAGGTGTAATCGCTAAGAGGCTCTTAACTGCCTATCAACAGCTTTTGTCTTCTAGAGGAAGCGATGCAACCACCACGAGCCCCTCATATGGATAGAAGAAGATCCATGCGATAGGTAAGGGAGAGCTCATAACATTTACGCCTGAGGGATGGCAAAAGAGGCTATTCTACGTGAAGGGTATGAACGTTTTTGATGTGGGAGAGAAGGTATTTTTCTTGCTCGAGGAAGATTTTATGCGTAAGAGGTTGGGCGTTGTTTTGGAGGTTAATGATTATCGAGGGTGGAAAAATCAAAAGGAAACACGTCGCTTCTATCGTAAGGGAGGGGAGAAATCTCAATCATTTGGGAGTATTCAATCGCTCGGAAACGGTGAGCCAACCTGGGGAAGAGAGTGAGTTTCAAACCTGGTGTGAGGGTTAAGTGGCCTTCCCATTTCGTGTCTAAATCATAAAACTGTGCTTCTACCAACCCGGAGATGATATAAAAGACTTCAATCTTTTTTTCATGATAGTGGGACCCCCGATAGGTTGTGAAGTCTTTGGTCTGCAGATCGAGATACACAAGGTGGGTAAACGGCATCTGCCCGTCAATGATCTGAACGAGGGTTCCCCGATCGTCCATGACTGTTCCCTCGTTGTCATCGTCGAAAGGACGTAAAATGTTTTTGAGCTGAATCTTATGTGAAATATCCACTTCACAGGCCTCCGAAGGCATTAGGGATCCACTCGATACGTGGGGGGGTTCCTTCTTTGATTTCGATGCCGATAACGTCGAATCGGACAGGGATGTCTTGGAATCTTTTTTTGAGAAGGTAGATTTTGGCCATCCGAATAATTCGCCGCTGTTTTTCCGCGGTCACAGCCTGTAAAGGGGATCCGAACATACGCTGCGTACGGGTTTTGACTTCTATGAAAACGATGGTTTTTCCATCTCGGGCAATGATATCAATTTCTCCCCATCGGGTCCGGTAGTTCTCATCAATGATTCGAAATCCAAGTTTCTTAAGGTAAGACTGAGCCAGAATTTCTCCCTGTGACCCTGTTTTTATCTTTGTTGGCCTGGATTTAAAAGGATTCACAGTTTAACTACTCCCCGGAATGTGCGACGATGAATGGGAGATGGCCCCAGGCATTTCAGTGCCTCTCGATGTTGCTTGGTTCCGTAGCCCATGTTTTGATTAAACCCGTATGCGGGGTAGATCTTATGATAGGCCACCATGATCCGATCCCTGGTTACCTTAGCAAGGATAGAGGCAGCGGCGACAGAGAGACATCGCCTATCCCCTCCTACCAGAGGGCTTTGAGGGAGGTGGTAGGGGATTTCGTCTACCCCATCCACGATACAGAAATCGGGCCTTATAGAGAGAGAGATGACAGCCTTTTTCATCGCAAGGAGGGTGGCCTGACGGATATTGAGGATGTCAATCTTCTCCGGACCGACGACGCCTATGCCTATTGCTGCGGCGCCCATGCATATTTCGTCGTATAGCGTTTCCCGTTTTCTCGGTGAAAGACGCTTAGAGTCCTGGATACCCTTCGGGTACTTTTCCAGGGGGAAGATGACGGCTGCTGCAACAACCGGCCCAGCCAGGGGGCCTCGTCCCGCCTCGTCTATCCCTGCTATGTGCTGAAAACCGTATGTTTTTGAGAGGGTTTTTTCGATGACAGGGGTGAGCGATGCCGGGGATCGAGCAGTTTCCTCACCCTGCATCAAGATAGAAAAGAGTGAGGAGGAAACTGGTTTCATTGGAGGTTAGAATCTTTTTTCCTTAATTCTGGCGGCCTTACCGCGGAGTTTCCGAAGATAATAGAGTTTTGCTCTTCGTACGGCCCCCCTTCTGACAACCTTGATGCCGGTGATACGGGGGCTGTGGAACGGGAAGATTCTTTCCACACCTATCCCGTATGAGATCTTTCTGACAGTGAAGGTACTGCGGTTATTCCCTCTTTTGATGCGGATAACCACGCCTTCAAAATCTTGGATCCTTTCCTTTTCTCCTTCAACAATCCGGACGGATACACGCACGGTGTCACCGGGACGGAATTCCGGTATTTCGCTCTTCATCTGCTCCTTTTCAATCAGGTCAAGTGTATTCATTGGGTTCCTCCTAAAACTCATTAGTCCTCTCCGATAAGCCTATCACAAATGATAGCAGCGGCTGATCGAACCGAAAGGTGATTATATCCATAAGGCCTGATAGGTGTCAAGATCCAGTGGCACTTGCCAATTAGGGTTTTACTCAGTCCCCATCCAGTCCCAAAGAGCAGGACAAAGATATCAGTTGATTGTTGAAGGATTCGTGATAGAGTGGAAATGGAAAGGCTATTCGGAAAAAGGCGAGCGGAAGTCGCGATGGTAGTGACCCGATGCCCCGTTACTCGTTCGATTCGACTCATCATCTCCTCCACGCTATCCGCCTGCCTAAGGACCTGTAGTGCCTCTTTCCGGTTTGGATTATAGGTGGCACCAAATCCCTTGGTCCAATGATCAACCATGCGGTTCAGCAGGTCTTTTTGAGATTTCAATGAGGTTACAATCCACGCGCCCCCAAGCCTATAAGTCCTGGCGATCCGAGAAAAATCGTGGATGTCGATGGTTGTGAGGGCAGAGCTGATAATTTCCCCTTCCTTGTTATAAACAGGATAGTGGATCAGACCGAGATGAATTCGTTGGGGGTCTAAGCGTTGGTGAGTAGGCCGATTCATTTTTCCTTATCAAGGTGATGGTGGAAGTAGCGCTTGTAAAGGTCTGGATGGCGTTCTTGCGTTCGCTGAATAGCCATCTGCCTTCGCCATTCCTGTATTTTCTTATGGTGTCCCGAGAGAAGAATTTCAGGAACGGGGAGATCTCTGAAAATCTGAGGTCGTGTGTACTGAGGGTATTCCAGGAGGCCCGTGCTAAAGGATTCCTCTCGGGTGGAGGATTCATTTCCTAACACCCCTGGGATGAGGCGGACTACGGCATCGATTAATACAAAAGCTGGGAGTTCTCCACCCGTCAGCACATAGTCACCGATAGAGATTTCCTCGTCTACGAAATGCCGTATCCTTTCATCAATCCCTTCGTATCGTCCACATACGAGGATCAAATGTGGGTGCGTACTCAAGAGATGAGCCATCTCTTGAGTGAACCGCCTTCCCTGGGGAGTCATCAAGATAGCAGTTCCTTTTTCCCTTTCACGTTTCGCGTACTCAATCGCCTTCACAACAGGTTCCGGTTTCATAACCATTCCGGGGCCACCACCGTAAGGGGCATCATCGGTAGATCGGCGTTTATCTGTAGTGAAATCACGGATATTGATTGCCCTGAGGTTTAGATGTCCTCCTTGTATGGCACGGCTTAGAATCCCCCATTGGGAGAGGAGTTTTACCATCTCCGGAAAAATTGTTAGTACATCAATGTACATCAAAATACTCCAAAGTTCCCTTCTTCAAGGTGAGGCGCCCACTTTCGATGGAGATTTCCTCGATCCATGTGTATGAGAAGGGGATGAGGTAGTCTTTCCCTCCGCATATGATCTCTATTACATCGGTTCCACCTGTTTCGATGATTCCCTTGATCCTTCCGGGTTGGGGGCAGGATGCCTCAATCACGGACAGGCCAATGAGGTCAATCCAATAAAACTCATCCTGTTTGATTTTTGGGAAATTTTTCCGAGGGTAATAAATCAATTCTCCAGCTAGTGATAGAGCATCTGTTCGCGTTTCTATCCCTTCGAGTTGAAGAGCGAAATGACCCTTCAGGGACAGAATGGAAGAAACCTCCAGGCACCGATAGATACCCTTGGTTTCCCGCAGGTAGATCTTTGTATAGGGAAACGTTCTATGTTGTGAAAAATAGAGAAGTTTGACCCGGCCCTGAATACCATGGGCACCGACGATCTTACCGATGGGTACGAAATCTTCCCCTTTTTCTCCCTTTGACATTTCCCATCATCATCAAGGTCTACTCGATGATTTCCAATACGGAGTGTTTATTTATTTTGGTTGAGGCGGCGCTCAGGATCGTTCTAATGGCCCGTGCGGTTCGACCCTGTTTACCAATAACCTTTCCAAGATCCTCTTTCGCAACTACAAGCTCGATGACCGAGGTTTTTTCTCCCTCGATTTCAGAAACTTTGACCGCATCTGGATTGTCAACCAGTGCCTTAGCAATGTACTCAACCAACTCTTTCATCGCCATCTTTCCTACCTCCACGGGTGAAAGGATTCATTCTGATTTTTACATGGACAACAATTATTTCTTTGTAACCTCTGTCCTCTTTTCTGAGTTCAGTCCCTTTTTGTGCTTTTCGATAAGTTCCATAACGGTCTTGGATGCCTTGGCTCCCTGACCGAACCAGTACTGGATACGCTCCAGGTCCAATCGCACCATAGGCGGATCCAGCCGAGGGTCATAAAGCCCCAGACGTTCAATAGATCGGCCCTCTTTGGGGAAGCGGGGGTCAGCTGCCACGATACGGTAAAAGGGTTTCTTCTTGGTGCCAAATCGGGCCAATCGAATACTTACGGCCATAGGTTCACCTCCTTTTCACATCGGTTTTGTGATGGTTAATCGCCTTAAATCCTTACACATTCACCATTCAACCAAAATATTTTTCCTTCTTATACGGGAAAGGGGAATGTATCTCTCCCGAAGGATTTTCTTTTTCCCATTTTGCT
>JALTIG010000102.1 GCA_027004185.1 bacterium
CTTATAAGGAACTTTTATAATTCTGACAAGGGAGAGGTGAAAGTAGTTTGTGACCTTAACCACGAAGTTCTGAAGGAAATAAAATCTGAGTTTCCATTTCTGGATACAACTTCAGAATTTGATAAAGTTCTAAAGGAAGGTAGTATTGAAGTAGTTGCAGTAGCAACTCCTCCCAGCCTTCATTATCCAATAGCTAAGGAAGCCCTTTTGGCACAAAAGCATACATGGGTAGAAAAACCTTTGGCAGTGAAAGTTAAGGAGGCAGGAGAGCTGGTTGGATTGGCCGAAAGGAAGGGTTTAGTTCTGTTTGTGGATGAAACTTTTCTTTATGATCCGGCGCTGAAGATTGTTAAGGAGATGATTGATCTGGGAAGGATAGGTAAAATCTATCATCTTCTTTTTCAAAGGCTTGGGATGGGCCGGATTCGGTGTGATTCTAATGTCTGGTGGAATTCAGCTCCTCATGACCTCTCTATCCTTCGTTATCTGATGCCCTTTTCTGTAAAAGACATATCTTTACGGTGTTTTTCATACCTCCAGGAGGGGATTGAAGATGTGGCTTGGGCCTCCCTTAAATTGGAGGATGAAATATCGGTTTGCATTAATTTGAGCTGGTTTTACCCTCATAGCACTGCCAGTGTAACCATTATTGGTAGTAAAGGTGCAATTCATTATGAAGGGCGTTTCAAAGCTCGGAAGGTAAGTCTTTATAAATATGAACTTGGCTCGCCTCCAGAAAGAAAGGTTAATGGAGTTCCCTCCCCTAACTTTATCCCCATCGGAGCAAAACTTCAGGAAGAGATCACTGATTTTGGGAAGCACCCTCCCCTTGAGATAGCTTGCAAGCATTTTCTGGAATGCATATGGAATAAAAAGGAACCTCTAAGCAGCGGTCAAAATTCTTTAAAGGTTGTTCGCCTTATGGAAGCAGGGGAAATCTCAAACAAGAAGGGGGGGGAACCAGTACCGATTGAGGAAGCGCTTTGAAGTCCAGGAAGGTAAAAACGGTTATAAAACTCCTTTTTAGTTCCCTGATCCTTATCTATCTTTTTACTAAGGCCCCGATAAATCAGGTGTTACAGTCTCTTGAGAAGGTACAGATAGACTATATTTTAATTGCCAGCATTCTATACCTAATGGCCCAGGTTCTTTCTGCTTATAAATGGAGTTTAATAGCAAGACCACTGGGATTTAACAGGAAATTTATCAATATGGTTGCCTATTATTTTATTGGTATGTTTTTCAACCTCTTCTTGTTGGGAAGTATTGGGGGTGATGTGGTACGAGCTTATTATTTAGGGGAGAAGACCAAACGTATTATCCAAGCAGGGTATTCTATCTTTATCGAGCGATATACTGGATTATTGGCATTGATAACCATTTTGAACATTGCCTTACTGGTTTCCTTTAAAGAAGGTATCGTTCCTTCTTTTGCATGCTGGTCTATCATAGGAGGGACAGTGATTGTCTGGATAATTACCATTTTTATGCCGAAGATATTAACCCTCTTTCCCCTGATAAAAAAGTGGGGTGAGAAGATATCCTTACAGAAAATGAAGATCTACTGGGATAATCCTGAGTTAATACGGGGACCAATCCTAATCTCCTTTCTTTTTCAGACCACTTTTGTTTTTATAATTATTTTGGTGGGACGGGGATTTGGTATAAGAGTTCCCTTTTACTACTTTTTTATTTTTGTCCCTTTAGGAGACCTTCTTAGTATCATACCCGTTACTATGAACGGGATAGGACTTCGGGAAGGTTGTTATGTTTTCTTTCTCCATCTGAAGGGAATAGATACTTCGGTTGCCTTAGCATTTTCACTCATTTGTTTAATAGTAGTATGGGGAGTAAGCCTTTTGGGTGGATTGGTATATCTTTTTGGAAATTTTGATAGGAAAGAAGTGGTAAATTCAATTTCAGCTTAGTCATTAAAAGAAATTAAGGTTATGACCTTGTTTACGTAAATCAAGGGGGGTTGGTATGAAAGGATCATCAAAGAATATAATGACCCATAAAGAGGAAAAACAAAAAAATATTCCCTTATTAGATTTACGAAGAGGATTTGAACCAGTTGAAGAGGAAATTAAAGCTGAATGGGATCGGATACTAAAAGGCATGAAGCTTTTACAGGGGGATAATTTAAAGGCATTCGAACGAGATTTTGCACAGTATTTAGGTGTAAGCGATACTTATGGGACAGCTTCCGGAACCGATTCGCTCATCTTGGGTCTTTTTGCGAGTAAAATAGGGATAGGAGATGAGGTGATCTTGCAAGCTAATTGCTTTTCTGCTGCAGTAGAGGCAATTAGGCTTACAGGGGCAAGGCCAATTTTAGTAGATATTGAGAATGGGGGTTTTGGCCCGGATCCGACTCAAATTGAAGAGAGAATTAGCGACAAGACAAAGGGCATCATAGTTGTGCATATGTATGGTCATCCTGTAAACCTTGATCCGATTATGGATATCTGCCGAAAAAATGACTTAAAGTTAATAGAAGACTGTTCTCATGCCCATGGGGCAGTATATAAAGGTCGAAAGATAGGAAGCTTTGGACAGGTAGGATGCTTTAGCTGTGGAGTGGTGAAGAATTTAAATGCCTATGGTGATGCCGGAGTGGTAGTTACCAATGATAATACAACCGCTCATTATCTTAACTTTCTTCGCGTCCATGGCCAAGTTAAAAAGAATGATCACCAATTTTATGGATTTAACAGTCGGCTTGATGAACTCCAGGCTGCGGTATTAAGGATCAAGCTTAAGAACTTAGATAGAAAAAATGCTCGGCGCAGGGAAATTGTAAAAAGATATCGAGAAGCGTTTTCAGTTTTGAAAGAGATTAAATTGCCTCCAGAAGATGGAAAAAATTCTTTGAGTGTCTATCACCAATTTGTAATTCGGACAAAGGATCGCAAGTCATTGATGGATCATTTAAGGTCTCGAGGAATTGGGTTTGGGATTCATTATCCGGTTCCTTTACATCTTCAGCCAGCATGGGATAAAGCCAACTATGGTGTTTATCATTTACCAAGAGTGGAAAGGGTAGCTCAAGAAATTCTCTCTCTACCGGTTTTCCCCGAATTAGAAGAGGAAGAAGTTGACTATATTATTGAAACTATCTTCAATTTCTTTAGGAAAAAATGAGTGAAAATACTTCACCAAGGCTTTCTCTTGTTGTTCCCCTTCATAATGAGGCCGGAACTCTAACTTCTCTCTACCAAGAAATCAAGGAAGTGCTGGATAACATGAAAGTTCCTTATGAAATTCTTTTCATTAACGATGCCAGTGCTGATGAAACTCCAAAGATACTCAGGCAAATTAAAGGGTTGGATAAAAGAGTAAGGATCATCGAGCATCAAGAAAACTACGGAGAGGCAGCGGCGCTTTCTTCAGGATTTAAATTCGCTCGTGGAGATATAATAGTGACGATGGATGGAGATGGGCAGAATGATCCTCGAGATATACCTACAATAGTGGCCAAAATAAATGAGGGCTATAAGGCTGTAACGGGGTGGAGACAGGAAAGAAATGAAAAATATTTAACCCGTATTTTACCTTCCGTAATCGCCAATCGAATAATTTCTGTTGTTACAGGAGTAAACGTCCACGATAATGGCTGTGGCCTTAAAGCCTATAGAGGGGAGGTGGTTAGAGGTGTTATTATTCCCAATGGTTTCCACCGGTTTCTTCCTGCAGTACTGGGGGTAAAGAGTGGAGAGGTGGCGGAAGTGAAGGTTAAAGATCGTAGGCGGATCTATGGAGAGTCACATTACGGGCTTTCCCGTATAAAGGAAGTCATTCGGGAATTACTCACCATCCGATTTGTTATCCATAATCCAAAGCTTTGGCGTTCCCGTTTTCGGACTATATCCCTCCTCCTTCTATCATTCACTTTAATAGATGGTGCCTTGGTACTAAAGAGCAGGGATATTTCTAAATTTTCCATAACCTTAATATTGCTTGGATTCACCTTTATCTCAATGATAATTTTCTACAACTTAAAGAGGGTAGTAGCAATCCAAGAAGATACTGCCTTTCGAAGAAAAGAATGGTAAGAAACAAAAAAAACAAACAGGTAACCTTAAGGAAAAGGAGATAAGGAAGTGGAGAGTAAAGTCTGGTTTAGATACAGATACGTATTATTGATAGTCCTAATTATCATTCTCTTTTTCATAAACCTGGGTGGATGGGATCTCTGGAATCCTGACGAGCCACGCTACGCAGAGATAGCCAGGGAGATGGTTGTGAGTAGAAACTGGATTCTTCCCCATCTAAACGGTGGAGTATATTTTGACAAGCCCCCCCTTTTTTTCTGGTTGATTGCTTTTTCAGCCAAGCTGTGGGGAGGGATGACTTCTTTCTCTGTTCGTTTCCCTTCCGCCCTCTTTGCTTCGCTTACTGTTCTTCTTACATTTTTTTTGGGGAAAAGAGTTTTTAATCAGAGGGTAGGATTTTTTGCAGCTCTGATCTTAGCTACAAACGTTGAATTTTTCTGGCTTGCCCGGCGAGCTAACATTGATGCTACCCTTACCTTTTTTACCACCTTAACGATTCTTAGTTTCTATTTTGGTTTCTTACAGCCCAAACATCGACTTTTCTTTTACTTTGTAG
Organism: bacterium; assembly: GCA_027004185.1. Lineage (GTDB taxonomy): Bacteria > Desulfobacterota > S145-22 > S145-22 > S145-22 > S145-22. The sequence continues at coordinate 4,612 of JALTIG010000102.1, forward strand.
GTTTCCTTTCAATGGGGATAGGGTTTCTTACCAAGCTTCAGATAGCCATTATAGTCCCTGGTTTGACAATTCTTGTTCTTCTGGTAGCCACCAAAAATTATAAGTTCTTAAAAGATTGGAGACTCTTTCTCACCTTGCCTGTTTTTTTTCTGATAATCTTTGCCTGGCTGGTAGCTGCCTATCAGTTGGGAGGGAAAGGATATATGGCTCAACTTCTCTACTATAAAACCGCGGCCATCTTTTTTGAGAAATTTAGTCATCCTCGTCCCTTCTATTATTATATAAAAAATTTTCCGGCCGACTTCTTCCCCTGGTTCCTTTTTTTCCCCAGCGCTTTAATCTTAGCCTTTAAACGTTCCTATCGGAGGCGTCCCGAGGTTGTTTTGCTCTTGGGGTGGTTTGTTGCCAGCTTTATCTTCTTTTCCATAGCGAAAGGGAAGCGAGAACTTTATCTTCTCCCAACCTATCCAGCTGCAAGCCTGCTTGTGGCTTTTCTCTGGGATGAATATCTGTTTCGACCTAAGGAGAAGTCTATACAGAAATTGGTAAAAGTGCCACTTTTTGTGTTGGGGGGAATATTAGTTCTAACCGCGCTTTCCCTTCCCTTTATTGTGGAGTATAAATTTTCATCCTTATGGGCAAACTCTGTGTTTCTCACCATTCCTATGTCCTTGTTGATCCTGGGAGGTGGTGTATATGGTTATTATACCTGGAAAATTTATCCTAAAAGACCTTTCTACGTTATTGTGGGAATAATGTCTTTATTGTTTCTATACGGAAGCATCCTTATTTTTCCTAAGATTAATCGATTCAAATCATGCCGACCTCTTAGTGAAAAGATCGTTGGTATAGTTAAGGCTCCAGAAAGATTATCATTTTTTGGAATTGAAGGAGCAGACTTCAATTACTATACAGGGTTTATAAATGTGAAACATTTCAGTCAGCCTGAGGATTTAGAAAGATTTTTTCAGTCTCCCAAACAGGTCTTTTGCCTCATCCGAAGTAAAACTTTTAAACGGATTCAAGAAAATACTAACCTTCGGGCTTATCCAGTCGTCTCGGGTAAAGTAGGTCACCGAAAATATATGCTTATTACCAATCAGAATATTTCAAAATGAGAAGAAACTTACCCCACCGCGATCCTTGGCTATTTTCTACCCAGCATGTCTCTCCAGTCTGAGGAAGTATACCTGGTTGGACTAATAACATTGTCTTTCCTTGGAGTGTCTTTCAACTGTGAAAAGTAAAATATAAAAGGTGATCAGTGGGTATTCTCCAGTTTTGTCTGAAGCAAGGCAGTTGAACCTAACATGAAGCACATTTTTGTGTTTTTAGTTGTAAGAACCATTTTTAAATTCAAGATCATGGCTATTCATAACACCAGGTACGCCTTAGTCGGGTGAACCTGTTTTTTTGGCAGGGTAGACAGGATTCCCCCAGGTCTGAACCTTATAATCTTATATGTGTTCCGCAATTTGCTTTCCAGGGTTGGCTCAATGATCTTTCAACCCTTTGCTATCACGGTGGTCGGGGGGATTCTGTCCGTTACCTTGACCACCCCAATAATTGTACCGATGCTGACCTTCGGTTTTATGGGATCAAAAAAAGAAGGATGCATGAAGATCCCACACCGTGGAAGAGGTTGTTGAACGCACCTTGCCTGCCAGTGTGACATCAGGAGAAAAAGGGGTAGTTGCTTCGAAAGGGGGACTTATTCAACATCCTCGCGGAGAAGCTTCAATTCCATGTAAATCCTCGCTCCGTTTTTAATGAAGTAAGCCCCTTTATAGGGAGGAAAGGTCCGTGCGCGTAGAATATTGATTAAATCCTTGGCCTTGTATTCTTTATTTAGGTCAATCTGGTCTATTCTCTCGGTATCAGCCCTTTTGTGGATACGACCCAGAGATAAATCCTGCGCCTTTAGGACAAGTCTGCCTTGCTCTACCTCCGGCCACGCCTTTTTGAATAGGGCAACCCCCGCCAGTTCCAGTTTATGGTAGAGGGTCTCTCCGGTGTCCCACGGGTCTACAGTAACCTCTTGTTGCGCAACGATTGGCCCCGTGTCAATACCTTCATCAATTACATGAAGGGTGACACCCGCAGGGGTTTCATCCACAATCGCCCACACATTCGCAAATGCCCCCTTGTTGTAGGGTAAATACCCTGGATGCAGGTTGAAACATTTCATTGGAAATATATTCAGAAACTCCTTCGGCAAGATATAATCGTACATCACAGAAAGACCCACATCGGGCTTTAGTGCCTTGATCTTACCGAGTGCGTTTGGTTGTTTCAGCTCCATTGCAGTGAAAACCCTTTCCGATGGAAGAGCAGCCACTCGAAGGATTTCATCTGTATATTTCTGTTTTCTTCGGGGGTGGATAATCAAGCCCACTATATCTCTTTTCGTTCCTTTCAACCACTTTAAAATCTGCCAACCTAACCAGTTATTTCCCATAAAAAGTATTTTCATAAGCCTCTTTTCCCGCTTGTTTATACTCCTCTTTTAGTATAACACAATACCAACTCTAAGCATAAATTAACCTTGCATGATATTTGTTCCCTCAGGTTAGATCAGAATGATCCATTCCTAAAGCCGAAACATTAAAAAAAGATAATCTTCAGATCATCTGAACGATAAGAAGCCTTTGGTAGTTGTAGTATAGGTCTTAAAGGATATATGTGTAATAAGTTCAGGAACTGTGATAGTAGGATATAAGATGCGTGTAAAGATCGGATTTATCCTTTTACTGGTTGTCCTTTCCATATCGGGCATATTTTCACATCATTTGTGGAAACCAGACGAGCCGAGGGTAGCGGAGATCGGCCGGGAAATGTACCTGAGCCACCAGTACGCCATGCCAACCCTTAACGAGACCCCTTTTCTTGAAAAACCCCCCTTGTACTGGTGGGTCATGAGTGCTTCCTATAAACTTTTTGGGGTCACGGACGGAACTGCCCGCCTCCCCTCCGCTCTGTTTGGCTTCCTGACACTTCTTTTTACCTATCTTATCGGAAAACGTGTGGGAGAGGAGAAAACGGGTGTATTTGCCGCCCTTGTCCTCACCACTATGACAGAGTTTTCCGTCATCTCTCATCGGTGTCTTGTGGATAATGCGCTGTTTTTCTTCGTCACCTTGGGATACTACGGGTTTTTCACGGGATACACCTCGGAAAATACGGAGGGAAAGTGGATAGGATATGAAATCATGGCTCTCTCCAGCGGGTTGGCCTTCCTATCCAAGGGGCTTGTAGGGCCCGGTCTGATCGTGGGGCCAGCGATACTGACACTTTTGGCATACCGCGACTTCGGAGAATTCAGGCGGATCGTTCCCCAGATCGGCGTGGGAATTTTCCTGTTTTTGTTAATTGTGGCGCCCTGGATTATCGACCTTTACAACACGGGAGGCAAGCAGGCCATCCAGGAATATCTTCTTCAGAATACCCTCGGACGCATGCTGCCCTCTGTCATCCGCCATTATGTCGGGGGGCACAAACATCCCTTCTTTTATTACTTCGCGGAGCTTCCCCAGGATTTCATCCCCTGGATTATTGCCCTTCCTGCCACAATCACCTTTTTAATCCATCCCCCAAAATCACTCGAAAGCAAACACCGCAAGGGCCTTCTCACTGCTCTCCTCCTGTTCGCCGGCGGATTTCTGCTTCTCTGTCTGCCCGCGACAAAAAGGGGGCTTTACCTTGTCCCCATCTATCCCCTGCTTGCCGTTGGTATCGGCGGCTGGTTTGCCCATGCCTGTCGGGAGGGTAACACAGTAACCTCCCTCGAAAGGTGGACATTACAACTCCTCCTCGCCCTATTTGCCCTCATCCCGCTGCTTGTCACTGCGGGATCTATTGTTATTGTCCTTACTGGAATGGGACCCAAGGGTTACCAGATGGCCCCCGTGGTCAAAAGGTTGACCCCGATGCTTGTGCTGATTGTCCCAGTTGGAATTATTGTCTTCCTTTTCCTTGTAAATAAGCTTCTGCGAGCCATCAAAACTAAAACCGCACCGTCCTGCGTTGTCCTTTTTGCCACGGTGATTCTTCTCTTTCTTGCCTACCACGAGGGAGCCGTTCGGATCATGGATCCGGTCAAAAGCATACACCGCTTTACAAACAAGATGAAACCATACATCACCCGCGGGGTTCCCATAGCGGGATACAGGATAAACGAGCTCACACGCGCCATTATACCCTTCGATACGGGGAAATATGTAAAAACATTCAGCGATCCCGTCAATTTGTCCCTATTTCTACAATCCCACCCAAATGCCCTGCTTGTCATTCCGAAAGAGGAGACGGAAAATCTGCCTTCAAGCCTGAAGGAAAGGCTCGAATTTCTCGCCGGGCAGTACTACTCCCGCCACTTTAGGGTAGCTTTATACCGGCTGAAGGCGCCAATGAGAGAGAAAAAGCCCCAGGCGTCTCAGGGAGAACGCCCTTCTCATGTTAAAGAAATTAATTCCACTTAACCGGATTACCTTTCGATGCACTCGCAAAGAGTCAGGATAAGACGGCAATGGAAAAGGCCCGGAGCTTGCATGCCTTCAGTCTTTAATCTAAATAGCTCTATGGTTATAAAAGCGGTTGTCTAAGATGGAAAATATCGATATAATCAGTGAAATGAATAGGTCGCTGCTACTTTCCGTCGTAATCCCCATGAAAAACGAGGAGGTCAATATCGCCTCCCTTTTTCAGCGCCTCTTTCCCGTCCTGCATGGTTTGGACATCTCCTTCGAGGTTATCTGTATCGACGACGGCTCAACAGATAAGACCCTTAACACGCTTTTAACTCAGCAAAAAAAACACCCGGAACTCATCGTCCTCACCTTCTCGCGTAACTTCGGGCAGCATGCCGCTGTAATGGCGGGATTTGAACAGGCAAGAGGCAGGTGGGTTATAACGATGGACGCCGATCTACAAAACCCGCCCGAAGAAATCCCAAAACTTGTGGCTGCCTTTCGGGAAGGGTATGACCTTGTTGGAACCTACCGTGAGGGAAGGCGGGATCCCATCTTCCGAAGGGTTGCTTCCGACATGGTCAACTGGATGACTCGAAAGATATCAGGGGTTTACCTGAAGGATTTCGGCTGTATGCTGAGAGGATACACGAGTGATATTGCCAAACAACTCGCCAGGCAGAAGGAGTATCGGATTTTCATACCGGCGCTTGCCACTCTCTACGCCAAAAACCCAGTGGAAATCCCCGTCTCCCATGCCCCGAGGACCGGAGGGGTTTCCAATTATTCCTTTCTGAAACTCTTCAGCCTCCAACTTGATTTAATGACAAGCCTCTCCCTTTCTCCCTTGCGGTTACTCTTCCTGTTGGGTTTCTTCATTGCTTTCCTGGGTATCTCCTTCGGTGTCCTCTTGCTGATACTTCGCATCATCCTGGGCCCTTCTTGGGCGGTGGGGGGTGTTTTTACCCTGTTTGCCATCCTTTTTATCCTGATAGGTGGGCAGTTTATCGCCTTCGGCCTTTTGGGTGAATACATCGGCCGGGTCTTTCAGGAAGTCAGGGGACATCCCACTTATATCATCAAGGACACCTTTAAAATTTCGCCTGATGTTGAGCCCCCTGACAATGCCGATGAAGGCACCTCAATCACCAAGGGGAGCCCCGCTGGCATGCATCAAAGTAAGAGGAGTCACACATGAAAATTCTCATCCTTGGCGTCAATGGATTTATAGGCAGCAACCTGGCCAGACACATACTTGCCAGTACCGACTGGGAACTCTACGGGATGGACCTTTCAACTGACAAGCTGAAGAATCTCCTTGATCATCCTAACTTCCATTTCCTTGAGGGGGATATCGCCATCAACCGGGAATGGATCGAATATCACATCAAAAAATGCGATCTCTGTCTCCCCCTCGTGGCCATTGCCACCCCTGCAAGCTACATGCAGGATCCCCTGAGGGTCTTTGAATTGGACTTCGAGGAGAACCTGCGCGTCATTCGGCAGTGCGTGAAGTATCATACACGTGTTATCTTCCCATCTACCTCAGAGGTTTACGGGATGTGCCCCGACAAGCAATTTTCCGAGGAGAAAAGCCCATTGGTCTACGGCCCCATCCAGAAACAACGGTGGATATATGCTTGCGCCAAGCAGCTCATGGACCGTGTCATCTGGGCCTATGGTCGAGATAGGAATCTCCAATTTACCCTGATCCGTCCCTTCAACTGGATCGGTCCAGGACTGGACCGGATCGACGCTCCCAAGGAGGGAAGCTCACGTGTCGTCACCCAGTTTTTAGGCCACCTGCTTCGGGAAGAACCGATCAAACTGGTCGATGGGGGAAAACAGCGGCGGAGTTTCACCTATATCGATGACGGAATCGATGCCCTGATGAAGATCATCGAGAATAAAAACGGTGCCTGTGACGGGCAGATCTTCAACTTAGGAAACCCGAGGAACGACATTTCCATTCGGGATCTGGCACGAAAGATGGTGGAGATTCTTACAGAATTCACGCCGTTGCGTGCCAAGGCAGAAAAGGCAAGGATTGAGGAAATCTCCTCTGAGGCATATTATGGGGGGGAATATGAGGATATGCCGCATCGCGTCCCCGATATAACGAGGGCAAGAAAATTGTTAAAATGGGAACCCCGTACAGGCATAGATGAGGCTCTCCGCAAAACGATCCGGTTCTACAGCGGCATCAGCAGCGAAAAGGCCGCTGATGAATTGGGATACCCGTAATACCTTCTTTTTTATGCAAGGGGAAAGGCTCTTATCACTTAAGGTAGACGTGGACACGCACGACGGGATGCGCGACGGGGTGCCTCGGCTTTTAGAGATTTTCAGATCTGCCAAGGTCAGGGCAACCTTTTTTCTATCATTCGGCCCCGACAACGCTGGCAAGGCAATATTTAATATTTTCAAGCAGAAGGGCTTCTTGAAAAAGATGGTTAAAACGAGGGCTCCGCGCCTTTATGGCTTACGCACCGTCCTGTCGGGAACCCTGCTTCCCGCCCGCCCTATTGCCACCAAATTTCCCAAAATCGTCAGGCAAATCGAGGCGGAGGGCCACGAGTGCGAGATCCACGCCTGGGACCATCGCGCCTGGCAGGACCTGC
>JALTIG010000103.1 GCA_027004185.1 bacterium
CGCCTCCACCTCTATCCCTACCCCCTCCATCACCAAAACCATCTCCGTCCGCAAATCCTGATAACTGTCTATCGGCGATACCGGAAAATACCCCTCCTTGTACCTCGGCTTATGCCCTAAATTCGGACCCTCCTCCCGACCACTGTTCCACCTACCCTCCACCGAATCAATATAGTAATACCCACTATGCTCATCCTGATCAAACCGAATATCATCAAAAATAAAAAACTCCGCCTCCGGCCCAAAATACGCCGTGTCCGCTACCCCCGTAAACCTTAAATACGCCTCCGCCTTCTGCGCTATGTTCCGAGGATCCCGACTATACTTCTCCCTCGTGACCGGATCCACTACATTACATATAAAACTTATCGTGGGCACCTCCGTAAACGGATCCAACCGCGCCGTCTCTACATCAGGCACCACCAACATATCACTCGCATTGATCGGCTGCCAACCCCGTATACTAGACCCATCAAACCCATACCCCTCCTCAAATGACTCCTCCCCTAACTGCGATATAGGTACACTAAAATGCTGCCATAACCCCGGATAATCCATAAACTTTAAATCCACCATCCTCACCTTCTGCTCCCTACAATACTCAATAACCTCTCTAGGCCCCATATGCTCTTACCTCCTTTTTAAATGTTCACAGCTTCGCAAAAAATCACCTGCCCAATGGAATCAATCTTTACCCCCTATCCCATCAGGACCAAATCCCCCAAACCAAGATAGAAAACAGTTTTACAGATCACTCACCCCCTACACCAACAAAAACTACCTCCTAACCCTATATCGCCCCAGGCCCCCGCTCCCCCGTCCGTATCCGAACTACCTCCTCTACATCACTCACAAATATCTTCCCATCCCCTATCTTCCCAGTCCGCGCCGCCTCCTCTATCACCTCTATCACCTGCTCCACTAAATCCTCCACCACCACTACCTCTATCTTGATCTTCGGCAAAAAATCCACTATATACTCCGCCCCCCGATATAACTCCGTATGCCCCCTCTGCCTTCCAAAACCCTTCACCTCCATCACCGTAATCCCCCTCACCCCTACCCGATTCAACTCATCCTTCACATCCTCTAACTTGAACGGCTTTATCACCGCCTCCACCTTCTTCATGAACGTCTGCTCCAACATTTAAAAACTGTACCCGGTTTCGCTGTGCATTACTACATCCAATCCCATTTCCTCCTCCTCGTCTGTAATTCTCAGGCCAACAACTCGGTCAACAACCTTTAAAAGAATAAAAGACATCACAAAAGAAAAGAGGATAGATGCAACCACGGAAACGAATTGGGCGAATAGTTGATGGGGATTACCGTAAAACAAACCGTTAGCGCCGTTAGGGTTGACGGCCTTGGAAGCAAAGAGACCCGTGGCCAAAGCGCCCCATGTTCCCCCAATACCATGGATACCCACTACATCGAGGGCATCGTCGTACCCAAACCGAGTCTTTAGCGTAATCCCATAGTAACATACAAACCCAGCAAACCCACCGATAACAAGGGATGAAAGTGGACCTACAAAACCTGACGCGGGAGTAATGGCAACCAATCCCGCCACTGCCCCGCTGGCAACACCAAGAGTGGTAGGTTTCTCATCCCTCCACCATTCCATTATTCCCCAAGCAAGGGCAGCGGCAGAGGCCGCAAGGTGGGTGGTAACAAAGGCGTTAATCGCCGATCCATCACAGGCAAGGGCGCTTCCCGCGTTAAACCCAAACCACCCAAACCACAAAAGGGCTGCGCCGGTAAGGGTCATGGGTAGGTTGTGTGGAATATAGCGGGTGCGCCCGTATCCCCGCCGCTTGCCGATCACTATAACAGCCGCAAGGGCTGCAGCACCAGAACTAATGTGAATGACGGTACCTCCCGCAAAATCAATGGCTCCCACCCTTTTTATCCAACCACCCCATCCCCAAACCCAATGGGCAAGAGGATTATACACAAATGTTACCCACAAAGCAGTGAAGAGGAGAAAACCGCTGAACTTGACTCTCTCAGCGAAAGCACCCGTTATCAGAGCGGGTGTAATTACGGCAAACATGCATTGAAAAATCATAAAGGAAAGTTGAGGAATCTTTGCCCCGTAGTGAGGATTGGGAGTAAATCCCACACCCCGAAGCCCCGCCATACTTAAATTGCCAATGATACCTCCAATATCAGGACCAAATGAAAGACTATATCCCCACAAGACCCATTCGATGGAAACCATAGCAAGAATGATAAAGCTGTGCATAATGGTTCCCAGAACATTTTTCGAGCGGACCATACCCCCATAAAATAGCCCCAGCGCCGGAGTCATGAGCATGACAAGGGCGGCAGAAACCAATACAAAAACTGTATTCGCCACACTCACATAGGTCTCCCTTCCTTTTTATGCCTTAATTTGAGCAATAGGCATGCCAATTCAAAAAATTACTGCCTATCTCACCATATTTAATACTCCTACTCTCATATTAAGCGTGAGTGTATCTTTACCATACATGAACATCGTGAACAATTCCCTACCTTTATGTAGGATTAAAAGCTTATCAGGAACATCTGCGTAGGAATATGTAGATGCACCAAAATCTCTTGGGGCATCCCTACAAAATAAATAATTACCTTGTATGCTAAGAGGTGCAAGTGTTCAAACCTCTAAATCTCAAGGGTGAGTTAACCAATCAACCTCAGTTCTCCACTTGCCCAAAAAAATTCCTGCAGAGCCTTTGGACATTTAGGTATAGATTATCCTTCACCTCATCGTAAACCTTCAGAACACCATCTTTCAGGTGGTGTTCAGCTAACCATAAAGCCAGCTTGTCAGCGTTAATCTCCAGATGGAACTGAAGAGCTAAGCTGTTTTTCAACCTGAATGCCTGGTTTCTACAAGTGGGAGAAGTCACTAGCAACGTCCCACCTGGGGGAAGGTCAAAAGTATCGCCGTGAAGTTGAAAAACCAAGAATGAGTCGGGAAGCCCTAAAAAAAATGGGTCTTCACTCCCCTCCTCCGTTAAAGAAACTGTATACCAGCCGACCTCTTCCTGGGGAGCCTTCATCACCCGTCCTCCAGCCGCCTTTGCAATCATCTGTGCCCCTAAACATATCCCCAAAACCGGCACCTGCCTCTCGAAGCAGCGGGAAAGAAAAAGCCTTTCCTCCCTCAAAAAGGGGTATGCTTCCTCTTCATCCACATTCATGGGTCCTCCCATAGAAACCACAGCATCCACTTGAGATGCATCGTCTGGAAGAGACTCTCCATCATAAAACCTCACGACCCGAAGAGCTGCCCTACGCTTTTGTAGGTATCTTGCTATCGTCCCTGCATCCTCTTGGACATCATGCATAAGTATCAACACGCGCATCTTCTCCCCCTTAATCCACAAGTATTTTAAGTCTTACAGAGATTAATCAGCCTCCGGGAGAAATCATGACTCCGTAAAGAGTACCGCCAGAATCCTGGCTGGGGTTTCACCAACACAGGCAACTCTATGGGGAAGTGTAGAATCGTAATAGATAGAATCCCCAGGTAACAGCTTATCTTTTAGATTCCCGAGCACAACTTCCATTTCGCCTTCCAGAACGTAGATAAACTCTTCTCCACTGTGGGATGATAGCTTCGAATGCCTGACCGTCGCTGGTTCGAGTGTCACAATAAAAGGTTCCATTCGGCGGTTCTTCTTGTCATAGCCAAGGGATTCATACGTGTATCCATAATTCACTCCCTCCTTGGAAGCAAATCTGGAAATCAGTTTCCTCTCATTCCTCCTAACAATGGTATAGGAATGCCCCTTCTTTTCCCCAAAAAGCTCACTAAGGGGGGTTTTTAACGCATGGGAGATCTGGATAAGGGTGCCGAGGGAAGGTGAAAGTAAGTGATTCTCGATCTGAGATATAATGGCTGCGGAATAACCCGTTCTCTCCGCAAGATCTACCAGGCTCAGCTTTTTCTCTTCCCTGATCTTTTTAATCCTCTCTCCAACGTGCGCAAGAGTAATTTCATTACTCCTTTCCATGCTTCCTCCGCCTGTTTGATGTTAACTATTGACCTGCCTTGCCCCGAGTTTAATGGCTTTTATATTCTGTGGAATAAAACGGGCGTTCCTCTCAGAAATGACCTTTGAGAGCGAATGGATAAGGGAATCTTTGGAAACCACCCCCGTTACCGCTACGTACGCACCGATCAGAACCATGTTAGCAAGACGGACATGTCCCACTTCTGTGGCAATCTCGCCGGCTGGAACTGGATAAAAGGAAACATCGTCTCGCGTTCCACTTCCTTCCGGGATAAGGGACGTATTTAAAAACAGGCTACCGCCCGGTTTAACCCAGCTTTCAAATTTCCGAAATGATGGAAGATTCATCGCAATGACTGAATCGGGTTTGCCAACAATGGGAGACCCGATTGGTTCATCTGAAATCACTACTGTGCAGTTCGCCGTACCTCCCCGCATTTCCACGCCATACGAAGGCATGTATGTCACATATTTCTTTTCTTCAAGGGCAGCATAAGCCAGCATATTGCCGATAAGGAGAATCCCCTGACCTCCAAATCCTGCCATGATTACCGAATTTATCATAAGTAGCTTCCTTCACATGTCTTATAAAACATCTGCAGCCTTCCTTTCCTTATAGATCCCAAGTGGAAAATACGGGATCATTTCGTCTTCGACCCGCTTCATAGAATCTATGGGGCTTAATCCCCAGTTGGTAGGACAAGCGGATAGAACCTCAACAAAGGTAAATCCCATTTCATCTCTTTGAAACTTAAAGGCCTTTTCAATGGCCTTTTTAGCCATGGTGATATTTTTCGGTGTGGTAAAGGCTACACGGGCAGCAAAAGCGGTCCCTTCGAGGGTAGCAAGTATCTCGGTCATCCGGATTGGATACCCATCTTGCATAAAATCCCTTCCATAAGGTGTGGTGCTGGTTTTCTGACCCAAAAGTGTGGTCGGGGCCAACTGGCCTCCAGTCATGCCATAGACCGTGTTATTTATAAAGATAATGGTAATATTCTCTCCTCTGTTGGCCGTATGGATCGTCTCAGCAATGCCAATGGAAGCCAAATCCCCATCCCCCTGATAGGTGAAAACAATCTTGTCCTTCTGGGCGCGTTTGACACCTGTAGCCACGGCAGCCGCACGACCATGCGGAGCCTCTAAGACATCTAAGTCAAAATAATCATAGAGAAAGACAGAACACCCTACAGACGCCACACCAATTGTTCTTTCTCTCAGATGAAACTTATCAATGGCTTCCGCCACCATCCGGTGCGCAATACCGTGATGACATCCAGGGCAGAAGTGAAAGGGTGTATTCTTTAGGGTTCGGGGACGTTCAAATACCTTTTTCTCGTTGGAAGACATTTCAATTCTCCCCTCGTGACGAATAAATCCTATCAATTTCAGCAAAAATCTCTTCCGGCGTAGGAAGGGTTCCGGGAGGCTTGCCAAAGAATTTTATGTCCCGTTTCTGGACAGCAATCTTAACATCCTCCAACATTTGCCCTGTATTTAATTCAACTACGAAAAAATCGACGCCCCTCTCCGCCAGATGGATCATTTGAGGTTCAGGATAGGGAAAAAGGGTGATAGGACGGAAAAGGCCCACTTTCATTCCTCTTCCCCTTGCCATCATTACAGCCGTCCGGCAGATCCTTGCAGCACTCCCAAAAGCCACCACCACAAGCTCAGCATCTTCAGTAAAAACTTCCTCAAAACGTATCTCCTCTCGCTTCATCGCCTCGTATTTTTTGGAAAGCTTCCAGTTATGTGCCGTCAACTCCCCATCCTTCAGATAAAGGGATTTTAAAACCCTCTGGGGCCTCCCTTTGGCCCCCGTTAATGCCCAATCCTTAGGGAACTCCACAATCTGCTCAGGTGGTTTTCTCAAAAGTGGCTCCTTCATCTGACCAACCATCGCATCCCCCAAAATCATGGTAGGATTTCGATATTTTTCCGCCAGCTCAAAAGCAATGATCGTCAAATCATACAGCTCCTGCACTGAGGCAGGGGCCAAGACCAAAAGGTGATAATCCCCATGCCCCCCACCCTTGACGGCCTGAAAATAGTCCCCCTGAGACGGTGCAATCCCCCCGAGGCCAGGCCCACTCCGCGACATGTTAACAATAACGATTGGAATCTCACTCCCCGCGATATAGGACAAACCTTCCTGCATAAGGGAAATACCCGGACTTGAGGAGGAGGTCATCGCACGGACGCCAGTTGCAGCAGCACCGAGGAGCATATTAATTGCTGCCACCTCACTTTCAGCCTGCACGAACTCACCCCCAAGCTTAGGTAGATAATAAGAAAGATATTCCGGGATATCGCTCTGAGGAGTAATAGGATACCCAAAATAGTAAAGGCACCCCGCATCCAGGGCCCCCATTGCAACTGCCTCGTTCCCTTTTACCAAATCAAGCTTCTCGGTCATCTCCACACCTCGATGGCAATATCAGGACAGACCTCCGCACATAAGGCACATCCTTTGCACGCCCCATTTTCTTTAAAAACAGCAAAAAAGTAACCGTTCTCATTGATCTCTTTACCAATCTCAATGAGTCCTTCTGGGCACAGGCTTGTACACAGGGCACACCCTTTACATAAAGATGTGTTGATCTCTATCCTTGCCACTCTCTCAACCCCCTAAATGATTAAACCTATCTACGTAAAAACGGGCTTATTGTCAAGGGAAACACCAAGAAATGATGAGGGAACTCGTCTCATCCAGGGATTACAAGATTAAAAACCGGAATTTCCAGTGATCTGACTTCCATAGCCATTATACGGTAAATGTGATATGTAAAACAAAAATTATCGGGTAAAAGTCGTGAAGAAAAAAGGAGTAGAAGCTTTGGTCCACTCCCTGATGGGAAAGGCCATCGGGAAATTCCAACTTATCGAGGATGGGGATCGCCTTCTGGTTTGTGTATCTGGAGGTGTTGACAGCATGGTCCTGTTACACCTGCTCCAAACACGTCTTGCTTTTATCCCCATTCATTACGATCTTCACGTCCTTCACATTGACCTGGGTTATAAAAAGGGAGAAAATAACGCTCTTGAAGCACATCTTAGAAAGATCGGTCTCCCCTACACCCGTGTCAAGACCAACATCGGCCCCATGGCTCACAGTCCCTCCAATTGGGAAAATCCCTGTTTCCTCTGCTCGCGTATGCGCCGAAAACTCATCTTTCAAAATGCCTATCAGCTGGGATACAATAAAATCGTCATGGGACACAACCGAGACGATGTATTGGAAACACTCTTCCTTAACATGGCATACAGTGGTGAAATCAGTACCATGCTACCCAGGCAGCCATTTTTCAATGGACAGTTTATTATGGTCCGTCCCCTTTACCTTCTGGACGAGGATGTGATTCGCCGGTATGCCGCTAAAATGAAAATCCCAGCTTTTTACGACGGTTGCCCCACGGGCAAAAATTCCAAGCGTGCCTCTTTGCATACCTGGCTTCAGGGGTTATATCAACAGAACCATCGGATCAAGGGGACGCTCTTCCATGCCATGTCTAATATCAAACCTGATTATCTCCCCGACTTAAAAGGAGTCTGAAAATGGCCATCTCATCCCTCGAAATCTACAAGATCCTTCCCGGGACCAACTGCGGGGATTGTGGGCATCCTACGTGTCTCTCCTTCGTTAACGATCTCATTTTTCAAAAGAAGCCCCCGGAAGCCTGTCCGCACCTTCGGCAGGCAGACATTCAAAAGATAAAGGATCTTGTGCGCTCGGGATCTTCCCAAAAGCTGGAAAGTTATGGGGAAGTGATGTTCCATCCTCTCGAGACCGCTCTGAAACGGGTTCAATCCCTGAACTTCAGTTATCTGTCTGCCGTAATGGGAGGCGGAACGATCTATCAGCACGAAAACAACAGCCTGGTTGTACCCTACCTAAATTCCCTTTTAACTATCACTAAAAATGAGGCAAGGGATGAAGCTGG
Organism: bacterium; assembly: GCA_027004185.1. Classification (GTDB taxonomy): domain Bacteria; phylum Desulfobacterota; class S145-22; order S145-22; family S145-22; genus S145-22. Next base: position 7,952 of record JALTIG010000103.1, read on the forward strand.
ACACCTATTGCCCCCCGGTTTTCAAACCGCCCTATACAATTATTTAGCAACAGTACAAAAGATCCATCCGCAAAACACGTGGGTCTCCTTCAAGGAACTACCAGGGGCAGTTTTCCTCTCCTCCTATTTCGTTAATAATGTGGAAGGAATGGTCTCAGGACAATTTTCTACCCGCTCAGATCTACTCTTAAAGTCTGCTGTTTCATTAGGGGGACAGGTTATAGAGAACGAAAACATCAGTCCCGCCGATGTCAAATTGTCATTTATCCTCATCCCTAAGGTCAACATCCGCCTCCTCTTCTGGGATAGTGTACCTGAAGAAGGCCTTCCCGCGGTCGCCACTTTCCTGTTTGATGCAGGCATCTATCAATTGGATCTTGAAAGCCTGACATATCTCATTGAGGAACTTGTCAAGAGGTTAATCGCCGCTTTATGAAAATTCAGCACCCTCCCTTGCACAATATATCTAAGAATGCGATAACGACATGACTGAGGGGGACGTCTTTAACCATCCTTCTCTATCTGATCCCGATATAGCTCATGAGCGGTATATAGAAGTCTCAGAGCAGCTCGATCAGCGAACCCGGCGTTTGTTAACCGACTCACCACTCCTCCATCGGGCCTTATTGAATGCCCTCGCTCTCTCACCTTTTTTATTCCAGACAATCATGCGCCACCCTGGTTTCATCCGAAAGCTGAGTGGTACTCGCCTCAACAACATGCCCCGAAAGGAATCACTCGCAAGACAGGCAGGGCATGCCCTCAGCCACCTCAAAAGACCGGAGGATTTCGCGCAAGGAGTCCGCCTTTTTCGCCTTTTCCACACTTTAAGAATTGCCTTAAGGGAATTAGCAGGTCTGGCAGACGTTCGAGACACCATGCATGAGATGTCGAGGCTTGCAGACGTTGTTATGGAAATATGCCTCAGATACGCCAAAATGCGTCTGACGGAGCTTTATGGTCCCCCCGCTCTCTACCGCCGCGGTCGTTGGGTGCGCTCGCACATCTCGGTGATCGACCTGGGAAAATTAGGCGGAGAAGAATTAAACTTCAGCTCCGACATTGACATTCTTTATGTCTTTGATAGCGAAAAGGGTGAGACAAAACCTACAGGCAAAATCTCTCCCCTCCCCAACGCGGAATACTACCGACGGCTATCCGAGCAAGTCACGCGTCTGCTCTCTGAGAAAACATCAGAAGGTTTTGCATTCCGTGTTGACCTGGGACTCCGACCTGACGGCCAGTTCGGTGACATAGCCAATTCTTTGCGAAGTATGGAGATATACTATGAATCATGGGGAAAACTCTGGGAAAGGGCTGTCTGGATCAAAGCGCGTCATGGCGCTGGCTACTCACCTTTGAGCCATTCGCTCATTTCAATTCTTCATCCCTTCGTTTACCGAAAATATCTCGATTTTACCGCCATCGAAGAGATTCGGGAAATGAAACAAAAAATCGACCAGAGGAACCACCTCCAGCGCAAGGGTCAGGATGATATCAAACTGGGAAAGGGCGGGATCCGGGAAATCGAGTTCTTTGCCCAGGCGCTCCAGCTCATTTATGGGGGGAAAAAGCCTCAGATCCAGTGCCGCGGAACCCTTGAAGCATTAAAACGAATAGGAAAAGTCGGGCTGATTCCACTTCAAGAGGTTGAGACTCTCTCCCAGGCATACCTTTTTCTCCGACGTTTAGAGCACCGGATCCAACTTGTTCATCAACGTCAGACCCAGTGTCTCCCTGCGGATGAAGAAGAGCAGGAGCGTATTGCACGCTCCCTCGGGTTTTCTGGTAGAGGACTTAGCCCCGCCCGCATCCTTAAGGACCAACTCGATGCATGGCGGGAAAAGGTTCACAAGATCTATAAAAACCTTTTCTATACCCCTTCGCAACATCTGGTTTCTGGCGTCTCGCAGGAGATCCAAACCATCTTAACTGAAGACATCCCTTCCAGCTTGGTTGCAAGCTGGCTTGAAGAAAACGGTTTCAAGTTCCCAAACAAAGCATTCGAAACCATCCAACGCCTACGGCAGGGACCTCCCACAGCACATTATGTCCCCAAAACATTAAACCGTTTAAACCGCTTACTACCTTCCCTTATCCAGGCAATCATCGCTTCCCCTGATCCCGACATGGCTCTTGGTTATCTCCTCTCATTTGTAGAAAAGGTAGGGGCTCGGGGAACTTTCTACGCGCTCCTTCTTGAAAACCCTCCAGTTCTTAAGCTCTTGGCAAAACTCTTTGGCAGCAGCCACTTTCTCTCCTCACACCTCATCCACCATCTGGAATTGCTGGATGAACTGATTAACCCTTCACAGTTTGAGCGCATCAAAACAAGGGAACAGATGGAAAGAGAATTAACCGCTCTACTACGAGAAACTCCTGAAGACCTTGAATCTGAGATGGATAGCTTAAGAAAATTCAAGCACGCGGAACTTCTAAGGATCGGCATCAATGATATCTATGGGGACATGGAGATTACAGAGGTTACCGCTCAACTATCTCAGGTGGCAGAAGTATGTCTGAAGGCAGCCTATCGAATTGCCTCAAAGGCACAACTCAAAAGGTACAACCTCCCCGAAAACCTGGAATTGCCATTTGTTATCCTGGGAATGGGCAAACTCGGAGGAATGGAACTTAACTATAGCTCTGATCTGGATCTCATCTTCCTTTTTAACCCTGAAAACCATGCAGGACTGCCGGCTTACGTAGACCCTAATGAGTTCTATGGCAAACTTGCCCAACGTTTCATCACAGTCATGTCCTCACAAACCACTGAAGGAACCCTATATGAAATCGACACACGGCTCAGACCCTCTGGAACCTTTGGTCCCATTGTTACCTCTATCCACTCATTCAGCGAATACCACCGTCAATCAGCCTGGTTCTGGGAACGGCAAGCCCTTATCAAGGCCAACCCTATCGCAGGAGACCCAACCTTATTCCAGAATATCAAGCATCTTCTCAATATGATCATCTATGGAAAGCCTATAACGGAAAAGGACAAAAAGGGGATTCTTGAAATCCGCGCGCAGATGGAACGTGAAATCGCACAAGAAACGCCTCGGCGCAAGCATATTAAATGTGGGTATGGTGGTCTCATTGATATCGAATTCCTCATCCAGTACTATCAATTGAAGAAGGGGGGCGAGTTTCCTGACGTAAGACAACCAAACACCCTGCCGGCGTTGGAAACCCTGAAAAAGATAGGAGCCTTGTCACAAAATACAGCTCATATCTTAAAGGAAAACTACCTTTTTTTAAGGAAATTGGAAAACAGACTGCAGATCCTTGAAAATCGGTCCTCCCCCTTCTTTGATCCTCATGGGCCTGAAATGCAAATCTTAGCACGCCGCATGGGATACAGATCAAAACATGGAAATCCCGCCTCGAAAATGCTCCTTGATGATTACCTCAAGATCACAGAAAAAAACCGAGAATTTTTCAAATATCATTTGTTAAGAACAAAACCCAAGTAATAAAAAAGAAGGGGAACCATAAGTCGAAAAGGGTCTTTGATTTGTCGGTTGGGTGCGAGATCTAAAGGAAAAGGATCTTCCTCTCACCTGGCCTTAAGAATACGGCAGATGCATCTCTTCCCATCAGGACATCCCCCAAAATTCTCTTAAAAAATTAAGGGAGTCTTTTATAATCAGGTAGTTAAGTCAATTACGAAGTGAAACTGTAAAAAATGGGGGAAC
>JALTIG010000104.1 GCA_027004185.1 bacterium
TTTATCCTCTATCTTTGCCATTTTTTTACTCCCTATTTTAACAACGTTAAAAACAGCCCAACTCACAGGCTACTATCTTTAAATTCAACTGATTAATAAGCTTGCCCACTTTCCTAACAGGCACATTTAGTTCCCTTGCAACCTTATGTGCCGCTCTACACGATATTTTACCGTTTTTTGAGACTTCCCGAATTTTCTCTTTTACCTTCTCATCAGAATTCATCGAAATGTTACCCCTCCCTTTCCGTCAATTTTAACCTCAACTCCTGCCATTGCCCTGAAAAAGCTTCTACCAAAAACATGACTCATCGCATCTGCTGCTTCGCTTCCCGTACAGTGGGACACACCGATCATCCTGGGATTTAATGCCTTAAGGGCATCAATTGTCTTTTCCCGTTGCTCCCGGGGACTTCTGGACAGATGCGTTCCTCCAATTATACTTAAGATAGGAATGCCTTCCTCCAAAGTCAAGATATACCTCAGGATATTTATAACCCCCCGATGAGAACATCCCAAAACAACCACCAGCCCTTCAGATGTCTTCACATACATGGAGGCATCATCCAGAAAGGGATCCGGTTCAATTTTATCCCCATTTTTCACAACGAGAAGGGGATCTCCTACCTCAAAATCTGTCGTCTGGGGAACCCCACTGATAAAATAGACATTTGGAGCTACTTCGTAACGACCCTCCACGAATGTGAAACTTACCCCACGACTCTCCAGGAAGGCCTGGGTATAAGGGCATCCGATGTATTTCAAAGAGTCGTTTCTCTGCCTTTTATAACGGGGTGTAAAAACCTCACGGTGTGCAACAACATTCACAGGGCGGTGGGAGCGAACCAATCTCAACAAGCCCCCTGTATGGTCATAATGTCCATGACTCAACAAAACAACTCCTACAGTCCTCAAATCAATCCCCATAACCTCAGCGTTATGCCAATACACATCTGACTGCCCGGTATCAAAAAGGATTCTCTGCCCACCTCGTTCAAGGAGCACGGAAAACCCATGTTCCGCTCGAATCCCTTCCCTCATAGAAGCAGTGTTGTCACAGAGGATGCTAAGTGTTATCTTTTCCACCTTTCCTTCCCCGTTGTCGCCGCCCTCGCGGCCACGTTTTGTGAAAACGACCGCATTGTCTTTTCTGACACCCGCGAACCTCCCAGCAAGGGGCAATCTCCATCAGTCGCTTAACACCTGTTAAATTGATCCCCTCTTCGTGAATCAGTTTGCGAATACATCTAATATATTCCAGGTCTTCATCAGAATAATACCGACGGCCGTTTCTTCTCTCCGGCCTAATAAGATTTTCTTGCTCATAAATCCGTAACGTTCTCGGATGGACCTGAAGAAGATCTGCCGCCACCCCGATTGGATAAACTCCTTTTCCCATTTTCACCATTTCTCCCGCTTTTGTAAATATAATATTGCAAATATATATTGTCAAGTATGTTGTAAATAATTATTTACAAGTGATGAGGAGAAAAGGGACCCTTAAAAGCGCAAGAAGGATAAAATTGAAAGAGATTGCCAATAATTTACACTGAAATTCATGGGAATGCGCTCATGCACCATGTGCTTAAAAGTTCGCTATTATTTGCCTCACACAATTTTTATTGGAAGCCTGCAAAACCTTCCACACGGGTAAAAAAATCTCTTACTACGTTACGCTCCACAGCCTTCCGGAAGAGCTTCAGGCCTCGTATGTATTTGCTTTGCTTACCTTCCTTTAATGCGTAAGCCTGCTTTAGAGATTCACCCAGCGCAATCAGTCTCTTACGGCTGCCAGTCTTCAATTCCATTTCCATCTCGAATACCCTCTCTTCCAAGCCATAGCTCTTGATCTTTCCCTCATCAACCACGACCTCGATACCGGTTCCATCCCGAAAAATCAACAAGGCCCACGTTCTGTGAACGTCAACCTCGAACAGAACGATCAATTGTTTTTCACCAACCAGCGTTTTTAAGGACTTGATCAACCCAGAATCCTGAAAGATATCAAAATTTATGGTAGGGTACTCTACCTCTACCTCCCATTCGTCACGCACATAAAGGCCATGGTTATAACTCCTTCCTCGTTTAATCGTTGCCTTCCATTGGTCCCCCTCCTTCCGCATACGAAACGCGAAACCTTTTTCAGCAAGGTCAAGACCAGGGGTATCTATATAGTTAGCCTTTAAAGCCACAGTTTCCGGGCCGTATCTCACAAAGGGTTGGATCAGAGGCAGATTGAAGACATCCCTCAAGATGCCTGCATCTTCACTGATCAATTTGATTTCTATCTCTTCTGCCATGCCTTTCAGAACCCCGTCTCCATGAGCCAGCTCTTAAAGGCATTGAGATGTTTCGCAAGAACCCACCTGAACCCAACATCAAAAAAATGTGGTTCCCACCCCTCTCTTCTGAAAAGATCCGAAACCCAAAGGATCGCCGCTGATCTTATCGAGAGAGCATGGGAGACACTGAAAAGTGCGGAAGTTTCCATCTCGATTCCTCCAATGCCCTGCCCTAAAATCTTTCCCATCAATTCTCCAGTCTCACGATACAGGGCATCGGTCGTATAAACTGGGAAAGACCGGATAGAACCAATCCCCCGACTCATCAGGCCTTTTCTTACCTGTGTATAAAGACTCCGGTCCGGAAAGGTCAAGGGGCCTCCTCCATAATACATCGTGGTTCCCTCCCCCGCATACGCGTAGGCAGGCAAAACCATATCACCTGGTGAGACCCTTGGAGCCACCCCACCCGCTAAACCGAGAAAAAATACCTTCTGAACCCCAAAGGCTGTCAGCTCCTCTAACGTTATGGCCATATTGGAAGCCCCCATAGCACAACAAACAATAACTCCCTCCCATGTCCTACCTTTGTCTGAAGTGAACCGTGAAAATGGAGGAGATTTCCATCCCCAAGATTTCATAGGTTCGCCTTTGAGCAATTTCACTAAGCGTCGGAACAGGGGAAACACAGGGGTTATGATCGCTGTCTCAGGCAAGACCATCTCCTGAAGGGACATACCCTGTCTCTTCGCAAAGGCCTCTACCAATTTTTGTGGCGTTATGAGGGAAGGTTGTAACATGGAGCCCTTTCAATCAGGCATCCCCAGGCAGTACCACCTTCTAAGGGGACTCCTTTTCTACCTTATCAACTTTCACAGAATCTAGCTCTTGCTTTCTCTCAGACTCCTTTTGCATGGAGGCCAACTTTTCCTTCACTCGCCTCAATTCTTTCTCACATTTATATGACCGCATCCTGAGTGCATACCGGACAAAGATATCCCCAAATCCTGCTATAAGAATCCCTATAAGGATCGATACAAACACAAGCAGAAAAAGAGGCACAGAAAATGCCGGGATCAAACCATAGTATCGAAGGGTGATCGGTTGCTGATTCTGTAAGGCAAAGGTTATGGCAACAATAAAGAATATAGCCACGACAAGGGTCTTAATCAATTTCATCACATTTCCCTTCCCGAAAACGCTGCTTTTAGTTGATCGTAGGTTGTTTGCAGATGCTGAGGGACAACTCGGACATCCGCTAGAATGGACATGAAATTTGTATCTCCATTCCATCGGGGAACCACATGATAATGAAGGTGCTCTTCTATCCCAGCCCCTGCCGCCTTACCAAGGTTCATCCCTATATTAAATCCATCCGGATGATACAGATTTTCAAGGACATCAATGGAAAGGGTCATCAATTTCTGCAGACCTAACAGCTCCTCTTCCCTTAAATCCCGAAGATCCGGAATATGCCGGTTCGGAATGATCAAAAGATGTCCACTGTTATAAGGATACTTATTCATCATGATAAACCCCAATTTCTGCCGCACCAAGATGAGGTTTTCCCTGTCCCTTTCCTTTGGGCTTTGGAGACGGTTACAAAACACACACCCTTCCTCTTTCTCGGAATTGATATAAGTCATACGCCAAGGCGCCCATAGAAACTGCCGTGTCTCCATGATGTTTGTGTATCAAAGGACCCAAATCATGTCAAGAAAACCACACCGGTACCAACCAATCAGACCAAACCTCTTAGGAAGGGAATCAAATCATTCTTGCAGATGGCATCCCATACATACTCCCGCATCACCCTGCGAAACATCTCATGGGTTGGAACCCGGGAGAGGTATTCCATGATTCTTCCTGCGATGAAGAGGGGGGGATCTTCAATCCTAAAAAAACATACATCGGTTCCAACCTCGAGGAAGGGCTTGATGCGAGAACATGCGATGGGAAGCTTGATCATTCCCGCTTCAAGAAGCGGAAGACCAAACCCTTCATCCCGGCTTGTCATGAGAAGCAAATCCGCGATAAGGTAAAGATCCCGAATGAACGTTCGATGAGGGACGAGGCGCGTTCCATCAAAAAAAACATACTCGGCAAGGATGGCTACATGATCGGAGAGTTCCAGCTCGTCAATCATCTTCCTTAACATCCGGTAATATTGCACCGCTTGTCCTTCGTGATGATCATACGCACCTGTCAGGATAAACAGCACGTTACATCCCAGGGATCTGATCCCATGGATAATCTTCAAGGAAAGCTCCAGGTTCTTTCGCGGGGTAATGCGGGAGGGCTGAACAACCACGAGATCACGTTCCAGAAATCTCAGCTCCTCAAACAGTCTAACAGAATCAGGACTCAGATAGAAAAAATCCGCCGGGTCAATCCCATTCGGAATCACCCGCCACCTGATCCCAGGGAGGTGCTTTCTAAAGTCGCTCTCCCGAGAATGAGAGATTGTGACATAGGCAATGCGGGGGTGCGGTAACTTCAAGCTGAGCCATGGGGGACGGGTAAGATAATCGGGGCAATTGGGCCGAGCATAAGGGGAATCATGTGCCCAGCTTACCACTTTTACCCTTACCTCAAAGGCCAATCGGCGCAAGGCCAGTGTTAAGGGAAGATTGAAAGGCATGTGCAAGACGTTATGCGCAATCAAAATATCTAAACGCTTGGACCACGCCTGGAGGATCTTGAATATCTCCGATGTTATCCCTTTCAAGGGGCCATAGTTACCTCTGAGGCAGAGCTCCTGCGCCGCTTTGATTCTCTGGTTCTGGGATCCCAAAAGAGGTTCGATCTCCACAGGGAAAAGATCTGTGAAGGGTTTCCCCATACCTGCCAGAACGAAAACACGTTGTCCCATACGCCTGAGAACATTGGCGTGATGCCGAAGAATCTCTTCGACCCCCCCAACCAATGGTGGGCAGGAGTAATGAAGCAACCCTATGTTTAAAGGACGATCGATTCCCCTTTTTCCCTTTTTCAGGTAAATGAATCAATAATATGTAAAAGTTTTTTCTCAAGTACCTCGTACGAAAGGTTCTCCAAACCCAGTCGATAGTTCTTTTCCAGAGAGGCATTCAGGGCATCGGAACCGATAAACGATTCAAGCTGTTGAACAATATCATGTGTGACGAACCCATCAAAGGAAATCACGTCAAACCCTAAGGGCTCGATATCCTCAATGAAGATGGAATAACGATTTACTACCAGGGGCTTCTTGAAGTAGACAGCCTCCACGAAGGCGTTGCCAAACCCTTCATATCCCGAAGGATAAGTTACAATATCTGCGGATTGATAGATATCATCAATGGTAAACTCATGCGTATTGTTGCTCTTAAAACAACGGGCTGCACCGATCTTGTCCCCGATAAATGTAAGTTCCACTCCGAGCCGGTCTGCGTACTCCTTCACCCTCTTTTCATACAGGGTCCCTTCATCACCCGACTTGTGTGAGATAACAAGCCTCGGCCTAGGAAGTCCCATTAGGTAAACAAGCTCGATGGCGCGTTCTATCCATTTTCTTGGAACCACCCTAGTAGGCTGAAGAATCAAAAGGTCTTCATCCCCAAACCCAAGGGATTCTCGAAGCATTTTTACCTTATCGGACGTCAGCGGCGGATGTGCAAAATCGAAGACATTCGGGATCACCACATTGCTCAGCCCCTTCCGGAAACTCAACTGACGCGAGGCATTGGAGTTTATCGTTACATGACGTATGCTGGGATGGGTAGGAGGAAAGGCATAATGTATATAATCCTGGATGGCACAAATCAGAAACCGATCCCTTTCCCACGCAAAGTCGTGATGATGCGCAATCGTGGGTATTCCTGTCTCTGCAATGAATTCCGTAATAGCCATTCCAAAGGGCACATTCATGGGAATAGCCAATGCATTTTCAACAATGAGAAAATCCGGCTTGAAGGTTTTATAAAACACATACAACCGGGCCTTCAAATATTCTCTCAGCTCATGAACCTTGGATGATAGGGAAGAGCGTCGTATCCTTCTTCCAAAGCAATCTTGCTGGATCTCTATCACCTCAGGGTGCTCAAAATGGGCCTTCGGTTCCAAAAACGAATGATCCGGCGGGGTTTCAAGCTGTCCCGCGAAGAAGAAGCACTCGAAACCGTTCCTCTCCAGAACCTCGTACCATTTAAAGGTCTCTAAAGAGACTCCATCCGTCCCTGCAATGCGTGTAGAGATAAACCCAACCCGTTTCATGCCTTTTCTTCCTACCTCCTATCATCTTAAGATTTCAATCTTCTACCAGTTTACGAACCGGTTTTCAAGAAGTCACGAGCAACAATACCCGCAGAGTCACGATCAAATCTTCCTACAAAAACTCAACCTTTCGAAACACCGGAGAAAATCAAGCATAACCTTTCAAGTGATCTTTCCCCTATAAATCCGGTACAGGACAAGATTCTATCCGGAAAAAATCCGGGCATCCATAAGCTTGAAGGATACAGAAAAGGGACTCTTCTCAGAAAGAGAGTCCCTTTTTCTAACGCCAGACACCGTTAATAGATCTATCTGAGCGTTCCAAAATACCTCGCTGTCAGCTGTTTGGCCCGCACCTCTGGGTTGGAGTAGTCGGGTAGGAGCATGGGAGAGATACGATCCGTTTCAATCCCTGCCTCCTTCAGTTCCTTTTGGTAGGCTCGAACGTGGTCCAACGTCAGCCTTTTGATCGTCACCCCCTGCTTGACATACTCTGCCGAACGCATCCCGGTCCTTCGGCCAAAAACATTGATATCAAGAAGGGAATTGCCCATCAACCGATTCTCCCCATGAATTCCACCCATCACCTCACCAGCCACAAAAAGCCCCGGGATCCTCGTCTCACCCCATTCATTGGCCTCCACACCACCGTTCTGATAATGAAGGGTCGGATATACCAGCATCGGCTCTTTACTGATATCGATCCCGTAACGTTTAAATTGGATAAATTTTGCCGGGAAATCCCTTTCAACGGTCCCCTCCCCCTTGAGGATATCGATCATGGGGCTGTCAAGCCACACGCCGATTCGTCCAACGGGGGTCGGAATCCCCTTTCCCACCTCCATGCATTCCCGGATGATGTTCGAGGATTCTACGTCACGTGGCTCCAAGGGGAAGGTAAACTCCTCCCCGTCGATATTAATCGGTTGAGCGCCCGCCGTTCTGATCTTCTCTGTAATCAGTAGTCCCACATTCTGTTCGGGATAGGCAACGCCCGTGGGGTGGTACTGGGTTGCATAAAGAAAACAATGAGGTACCCCGGCGCGATAGGCCATCACAATCCCATCCATGGTAGCACCGTAATGGTTGGTTGTGGCAAATCCCTGAATATGGAGCCGCCCGCAGCCGCCTGTCGTAATGATCACGGCCTTGGCCTTAACAATTATATATTCCTCTGTTTCCATATTATACAAAAGGGCACCGGCCGCTTTTCCATCCTCGTCAAGGAGTATTTCCACGGCGGGCTGGAACTCCAGAACGGTGATGTCACCTCTTCTGTTTCTTGCCTCGTCCCGGATAGTCCGCATAATCTCGGCCCCCGTGACATCGCCACACGAATGCATGCGTTTTCGACAGGTTCCACCCCCTCCAAGTAACCGCATTTGGCCATCCGGCGTCTTATCAAAATTCATCCCGATGCTTTCGAGCCACTGGATAATAATCGGGGCATCCTTGGCGATGGCCTCCACGAGCTTGGGTTTATTGGTAAAATGTCCCCCGCCCATAATATCGAGATAATGGTAATAGGGAGAATCAACCGGTGAATCGGCGGATTGGATACCGCCCTCCGCCATGATGGTGTTGGCATCGCCATGCCGGAGCTTTGTCGCGATGATAACCTTCATGCCATTTTCCTGGGCAAAGAGAGAGGCTGTTGTCCCGGCACCGCCGCCCCCAATGATCAGGACATCTGTCTCGAAATCCGGATGGGACAAGTCCACCTTGTCCGGATCAATCCGGCTGTTTGCCTCAAAGAGGTCTACCACCTCATCCGGATAGGTATGCCCGTCTCCCTTGTTGGGGCCAATCCTGAATTCACGCCGTCCCTCTTCCTTATAGTCCGGATGGTATGTCCTCAGACGTTTTTGCGCCTCGGCTAAGGAAAGTTTGGGAAACTGGATTCCCTGCCTGACCCGCTCAATCCTTGCAGGGCGGGTTGCCTCCACTCTCTTGATCAGTTCCTTCATTTCTGGGGTATAACCCATAGCTCTTCCTCCGAAAAATTATCGCCTGTATCTTGCAGGCGTTTACAGGTATTTTGTCTCTTTCGGTTGCCACCCTTCACTGATAACCGGTTCCCACTCCCTCTCTTCGTAACGCTTCTTGAGTTCGTCCAGAGGGATGGTCTGAAGCTCTTTGATCATGGGATCGTATTTACCTGCTTTGATCTCTTCCACCCGCTTGGCAACCTGTTCGGATTTCTTCTGCCCGTAGCGCCCATACAGCCGACGGCAGAGCTCCGCCATATTATACTGATTGGTCTCAGCAGGACATCGTGAGGTACAAAGCCCACACATTATACAGCTCCGGGACATCTCCGCCACGGCCTCAATGTCCCCTCGAATAGCCGCCGCCATGTAATCCATAACCTGAAGGTCCATAGGGCAGACCTTGGTACAGGCATTGCACTGGACACATCGAAAGGTTTCCGGATAGGTTGTTTGAATAGCTGTCACGTCATAAGGGAGTTTTTCGATGTCATACGCGACCTTGTTGGCAGGGAAAAACGGAATCTGAACGAGATACATGTTGGGCTGTACGACGGTCTGACAGGCGAGGCCAGAATAGAGCTTGTAATCCCCCTCCAGGCGATAAACGGTTGCGCAGGCACCACAAATCCCACCCCGGCACCCGCAGGACCGGATAAACTGATAACCGGCATATTCCATCGCCTTCTGAATCGTCAAGGTTTCCGGGACATAGTAGCGTTTCCCCATGATAAAGAGAGGGATCATCCTCGTCCCTTTGGCGATAATCGTCTTATCGCCTTTCCGCATTGCATCTTTTGCAACGGTGGTTGTCATAACCTTCTTCCTCCCCGTACTAACCTTTGTTTTTCATCTGCTATTCATACCCAAGCCGACTCAGCAACGGACCAGGGTCTACGATATGTTTGCTCCACCAGGCCTTCCGGCTGGGGACGTCCATGGCCACTCCCATCAGCTCGGTAAAATAAAAGATGGGCAGTGGCTCAGGCCCTGTTTGCCGCATATCCAGGTTGGCCTGGCACAAGCCACAGGAAGTTACGATGGCCTCTGCCCCCGCGTCCTTCGCGTGTTTAATAAGACGCTCCACGATTTTCTGCACCAGATCGCCATGGGTCAGGGCCAAGTCTGCCCCACAGCAATCCGTTTTGTATGACCAATCCCTGACGTCTGCCCCCATAAGTTTCATAATGTTGTCCATCATCATGGGGTTCTCCGGGTTCTCAAGCCCCGTGATGACATGAGGACGAACAAGGGCGCACCCATAATAGCAGACGAGCTTTAGCTTGTTCAGGGGTTTTTTAACCTTTGATTTCAAGACTTCCTCATCCATCTCATGGTTGAGAATCTCAAGAAGCGACCTGATTTGAACCTCACCACTGTAAGAAAATCCCACCGTCTCTTCAATCTCTCTTCGGGCTTCCCTATCATTTCGAAGGGCGTAATCAGCGCGTTTTAAGGCATTGAAGCAGCCGGGGCAGGATGTAATCAACTGAGACGAAAACGCCACCTGTTTTTGCGCCTGTGAGATATTTCTTGCAGGAAGGGAAAGCCCCAGTTTTCGGTGGATACTATGAGCAGCGGCGGCGCCGCAGCAGTTCCAGTCTTCTATCTCTGCAAGCTCAACCCCCAGAATGGAAAGCACAGCATCGATTGATCTTCCGTATTCGATGGCGGTGGAATGGACAGTACATCCAGGATAGTAGGAAAATTTCAAGACCTGCCTCCGAACGTTTTATCATAGGTTTTTTCAAAGATTTTTTTGACCTGATCCAGGCCCTTGACTTTTGCCGGGAATAGGGGGATTTTCCCTTTGAGAAAAAGTTTCAAACCAATACCCATGTCTGAAAAGAAATCCTTGCTTCTCAGTTTGTAGGCCATGAGCATCGTAGCCTCATGAACCTTTCCAAAAGACTTGATATTTTCCACGAAAACGCGGTGCAGGAGCTGAATACGCTCTTCAGGAACCTTAACTCCCTGAGCCGTAGCCTCTTCCCGAAGATAATCCATAACCGCAGCGGTGTCGATCTGATTTGGACAACGCGCAAAACAGTTTTCGCACGTGACACACATCCAGATGGTTCTCGAGTGAAGGAGTACATCTTTTGCGCCCAAGTCGATCAGGCGCATAACCTGGTTCGGTGGATAATCCATCACATCCGCAACAGGGCACCCCAGCGTGCAGGTCATGCACTGATAACAGCGGTCCACGCGCACCCCTGTTGCCTCGATCACCTCATTGGCAAAGGAGGTATCCCGTGTGACCAGTTGCCCGGAAAGTTCATATCTCACGGCTTACTCGCCTCCAATTTCATGGAGCTCATCCTCCCTGAATTGCGTCAGGGGGACCGGCTCATCAAGACTACGGCCTGCTACATAATTGAAGCGTTTTTGCGTATAGTAGCCTACCATCTTGAATATCTGGGCCACGGGGATCTCATTGGGGCAGGCATCCTGACACATGCCACATGCCACGCAGGAAGTGGACATGTGATTCATCCGACCGATGTGAAATAGAAGTGTGTCCGTGGGCAGTCGCAACCCTCCCTTTGCACTAGACCAATCCATGAACCGATCGGACTCAAACTCAAAGACTGCGGAATTAAAGAAACACTCCTTACAGAAACATATGGGACATACCGTCATACAGTTGTGGCAATTAATGCACATAGCATAGGTATTCAGAAGGTTGTCAATGCCGGATATTTTTTCCTTCAATTCCGAAAACTGTGCATCCCGTTTTGCAATCTTCGCCTCATTCCATTTTTTAATAGCCTCGTTTCTTGCCCCTTCTCCACCTTCCCATGGTTCCCCCCAGGTAGCCAGCTCCAAGGCCTCGTCACCCTTTTTGGTAAGGGCAATGAGGCCGTATTGATCCGGATCGAGGCCGTGTTTCGCAACTGTGATGTCACAGTTTTCAGGAACTGACCATTCACATCCCTGACATACAGGACGCAGCAGGGGATCCTCTTTTCCCCGGAAGAGCTTTTGCTCAAGACCCTTGATATCTTCACCCTCCTGGACAAGAGAACTGTACGTCTTGACGCTGAAGGTCCCAGGACAATCCATAGAGATGAAGAGCAGGTTTTCCAGATTCAC
>JALTIG010000105.1 GCA_027004185.1 bacterium
GCCATAAAAAACATCATTGTCAAACGAGGAATCCATCCAGACCGATTAAGACTGGAATGGGTTTCTGCCACCGAGGGCGTAATTTTTCAACGCATTGTGACAGAGATGAATGAAAGGCTCCAGGAACTGGAGAGGGAAAATGGCTAATACGCTTACGATTCTATGCGACGCCCCCTGCATCGAACCCCCCTTCAACATGAAGCATCTGCATCAGTTTCTTAACGGAAATGCCTATCTTGTCCCATACATTTGCAGCCAGGAGGGGATACGAAGAATAGAAAAACTCGCGTCAGATTCGAAACCCGATCAGATCTTGATTGTTACGGGTCAGTGTCCCGCCGCAAAAACGCTTTTGGCTACCCTCCCCTCTCTGGCCAACTATCCCGTTGAGATCCTTGACATTTCCCCCTTTCAATCTGAAACGGTTGCGGCAGCCCATATCCTATTCAAACTTAAACAATCTAAAAAACGCGCGCCTCGGCGTCTTAAAAAGATTTACGATGATGCTGTTCTCGTCATCGGTGGAGGCGTTGCCGGCGTTCAGGCCGCCCTGGATCTGGCAGAGGCCGAAAAAACCGTCTATCTCGTCGAACGTGCCGTCTCCATCGGAGGAATCATGTCGCAATTAGACAAAACCTTCCCAACACTTGACTGCTCTATCTGCATCCTGGGGCCCAAGCTTGCCGACGTTGGAAGGAACCCAAAGATAGAGCTACTCACACTAACAGAGGTCAAATCCGTTAAGGGTACTGCCGGGCACTTCGACGTGACCCTTACCCTCCATCCCCGGTATGTGGATATGAACCGTTGTACAGGATGCGGAGCATGTGCTGAGGTCTGTCCCGTCATACTCCCAAACGAATGGGATCTCAATCTCAAGCCGAGGAAATGTATCCATATCCTCTTCGCACAATCTATTCCACTTCGTTCCACCATTGACATGAACCATTGTATCAAATGCCAATTGTGCGTACAGGCATGCGAAAAGGACGCTATCAACCTTGAAGACGAGGAAAGGGAAAAGAAAATCAAGGTTGGCGCTATCGTGATGGCCCCGGGCCTTGATCCTTTCGACGCCTCAAAACGACCATCCCTTGGATATGGGCGATTTGAAAATGTTTTCACAAATATCGATTTTGAACGGATTGTCTGTGCCTCCGGCCCAACAGGAGGACAACTTATCCGCCCTGATGGAAAACCCATAAAACGGGTAGCTTTTATCCAGTGTGTCGGCTCGCGGGATATCCGGTTTAACCGATACTGTTCCGGCTACTGCTGCATGGCAAGTATCAAGGAGGCCATGCTGATTAAAGAATCGGTTCCTGAGGCCAAAATCAGCATCTTCTTTAATGACATCCGTGCCGCTGGGAAGGGATTCGAAGAGCTCTATCTCAGAGCACAGGAGCGGGGCATCACCTTTGTAAAGGGACTGCCCTCCAAAATCGAGGAAGATCCTGAAACAAAAAACCTGATCCTATGGTTTGAAGAGATGGTGGAAGGAAAACCCAAATCGGCTGAGGAGTTTGATTTTATCATCCTCGCCACGGCCGTGGAACCTGATAGTCAAATCGACCAGCTCGCAAGGATCCTGGGGATCAAGCGGGATTCACTCGGCTTTGCCAGCGAACGCCACCCAACCTGGGGGGCGATCGAAACCTCCGTACCCGGTATCTTTATGGCAGGAGGGGTTCAAGGCCCGAAAGACATTCCTGAAACCGTTGCCCAGGCCAGCGGTGCAGCCGCCAGGGCCCTGGCTTTGCTCCATCGCCTCTCAATTAGCAAAAATGCCTGACCTTCCATCCGGGACACGATTAACCGAGTAAGATTCTCTGTAATTATCATATCAAGAACGAGCTATCCCATAGCAAGCCACATGATATCATAATGCGTTTGTTATTATCTCTATCACGGCAAATACAGGGAACAAAACTCTATAGATTTTGCACCATCTTTCATGATGATTAGGGTAATCTATATAAAATTTATGTTTTTAATAATCAATATCATTATCCCTTGACTAACATCTGATTTATACTATAATTTAATATAGAAGTAGTTAAAGTAAAAAAGGTGAGTTTTTTATCTTATGCTGTGGTATGATGCTGATGCACTATGAAAAAGATGGTTTCATTTCTTAAATATTTTCTTAAACTTGTGAACGGAAGCCGATCTATAACACATAATATCCCTGAAGCTTCTGTGAATAAAAGGCTTTCATGACAGCTCCCAGGAAAATCAAAAGCAAAAAAGGTTTAGAAATTATAATCATGCCTTACCAAGAGGTCTATTTCAATTCACTAATAAATATGTATGATACTTACCAACCTCTCGGATCTGTACAAGGTCTCCCTCCCTTGGATATGCGTAAAAGACATCAGTGGGTACAGGAAATGATCAGCAATGGAATAAACTTTCTGGCCCTTTACCGAGAAACAGTCATCGGGCATGCTAGCCTCTTTTCCATGCCGGCAAATTGGGCCGAATATTTTATCTTCATCCACCAAGATTTTCAGAGGCAGGGGATCGGTACGGTGGTCAGCCTGTATGTTATTGAATGGGCCAGGCGAGAGAATCTTTCAACAATTTGGCTTACCGTTGAGAGAAGAAACTATATTGCCATCTCCCTCTATCGTAAGGTAGGGTTCATACGTATCGGGGTTTCTGAAGACAGTTGGGAGATGATTTTGTCTTTAGACAATGACAGCAATGAACAGTAATTAAAAAACAACCATGAAAGGAGAAAACGATGAACAAGGAAACATCCGTGGAAACTCAGGTCTTCCCAGTCCCGGAGGAATGGAGGAAAAAAGCTTATATCAATAGCATGGAGCAGTACCGGGATTTATGGAAACGCTCTCTCGATGACCCAGAGGGTTTTTGGGGAGAAATGGCGGAACAGTACGTGACCTGGTTTAAAAAATGGGACAAAGTATGCGACTGGAACTGGGAAAAATCTCCAGAACACAAATGGTTCATCAATGGAAAGCTGAATGTATCTTATAATTGCCTGGATAGGCACCTAAAGGAAAGGGGTGATAAAGTTGCTATCATTTTCGAAGGCAACGACCCGTCCGATAGTAGGACATTCACCTACCGCCAACTCCATGAAGAGGTGTGTAGGTTCGCCAATGTCCTGAAAGCCAAAGGGGTGCAAAAAGGGGACAGGGTAGCCATTTACCTGCCGATGATACCTGAACTTGTTATAGCAATGCTAGCATGTACAAGAATAGGTGCTATCCACAGTATTGTTTTCGGCGGATTCTCAGCGGAAGCCCTTCGAGACAGGGTCCAGGATTGCAAAGCTAAGGTCCTAATTTGCTGTGATGGGGCATTCAGAGGAACCAAGACAGTTCCGACAAAACAGAATGCTGACAGTGCCTTGAAGGAATGCCCAAGTGTAAAAACAAATATCGTCGTTAAAAGAGCAGGTATTGAGGTTGCTTGGAATGATGATATCGACACATGGTATCATGAAGAAATTGCAAAGGTGGAGACCGACTGCCCACCTGAAGAGATGGATTCAGAGGATCCCCTCTTCATCCTTTATACCTCTGGATCAACTGGCAAACCCAAAGGTGTCTTACATACCACAGGGGGATACCTGGTTTACGTTTCCGTGACGCACAAGCTCATTTTCGACTACCACGATGAGGATATCTTTTGGTGTACTGCGGATATCGGATGGGTAACGGGCCATTCCTATATTGTGTATGGACCACTTTGTAACGGTGCCACATCAATCGTTTTCGAGGGTGTTCCGACCTACCCGGATCCTGGCAGGTTTTGGGATGTGGTCGAAAAATACAAGGTGTCTATCTTTTACACAGCTCCAACCGCAATCCGGGCTGTGGCACGTGAAGGTAATCAGTGGGTTGAGAAACATGATATAAGCTCACTCAGGCTTTTGGGGAGTGTGGGAGAACCTATCAATCCAGAGGCATGGCTTTGGTATTACAAAGTCGTCGGTAAGGGAC
>JALTIG010000106.1 GCA_027004185.1 bacterium
AGACTGATGTCAGGGTCTTTCTTTAAGTTAAGCGCCGCATCCGAAACATATCCGGTGCTTGCCGGTTCTTCATAATAAAAATATTTCAGCCCTGCCTGGAATTTGAATTTGTTCAGTTCATAAGACAACTTGGCGTAAGGACTATGAATCTTGCCGCGCCCATCATTTTTCGCGTAATACATATACCCGTTGTACTCCAAACCGGAGGGGGTGGTGATATATCTCTTGACATATTTCTCCAGGTCGTTGGATTCGTACCAGTAACCGGCCGTGATTTCAAAGCCCGAGATATCAAAGTTTAACTCACCTCTGACACCATATCGGTCCAAATCTCTAATCTTGTACAACACACCGGGTTTCTTAACCCTTGGCCCGTATCCCACGACAGGGAAGCCCTTTTTCCCTTCCCGGTAATCTGCGTCTTCATTGGAATAGTAAGGTTTTAGGGAAAAATTAAACTTCCCGGGAATGTTTATATTAATAGTTGACATCAAATCCCTGTTTATAAATTTCCCGCGGTTGTAATCATAATAATTTATATCCTTCTTCGTGTTTGACGTAAGCTTATCATTGTAATGACGGTAATAATTGTCGTGACGATCTATATGATTCGCTTCCTCGTAACTGAGGTTCCGGAAAAAATGCCTCTCGATATCATTAAAATTATAGAACAGATCTACATTCACGACATCGCCAAATCGCTGATTTAGCCCAAATGTCACATGATTTCTTGGACCGAGATCCCCCTTCCCTTTCCACTTGTTGGCATAGGTATAGGAATATGAGCCAAAAAGCTTCGTTTTCGACGGCAGTTTGCCGGAGTCTATTCTCAAGAACGTCCTCACGAAATTGTCGGAGCCCAAGCCTTGGCTCAGTTCGATCCCAGGATTGTTTTCAGGTCTCCTAAATCGTAATTCTATAGATCCCCCTCTATTCCCGGAGCCCGTGCCCAGGTCGGAAGGGCTCGCCCCCTTGTAGAGGCTGACGCTTTCCATGTTTTCCATGTCGTAAATATCTTCCCTGGGCCCTATGGGCATGATCCCGTAATTTGGAATCCCTTCAACGGTCATGCCGGTAAAGTATCCCTTAATCCCCCGTATGCGGATCTCTTTGCCACTTAACCCGTAAGGGCCGTTATTTTCCACGTCGAGACCCGGGAGGATTTCCAGCGCATCATAGACACTTGTCTGCGCCGGTGTGCCCAGCAATTCCAGCCCTCTCTTGGTGATGGTCGTTCCCGTGTAGAGGGTGTCTCCCACTTGACGGGTCGGGCGAACCAACTCGCCCATAACCTTGAGGGGCTTCAAAACCGGTACAGTGGTCCCTTCACCGCCAGCCTTTAATCCCCTTTTGTCTTCCGCGTGACCTGTGGCCACAAAAAGCAGGAAGCCCATTCCCATCAGGAAAAACAGAATCCTTCTCACCTTACCGAGCTGCAACATCATCTTTTACCCCTCCGTATGTTTTCACCCTTTCACAAACGCAAAAGGGACCAGAAAGATCTTCGCGAATTTGCCCGCTCGGACCTTCCTGGCCCCATTATTTTTAAATTTTAAAACCTATCACTACGCGTAATTTCTTATTACGCTTATTCACTGGTATTGATACAAGTCCTCCTCTTTCTTGTCAAGAGGAAATCTACTTTGATTGTGTCGATTCATCCCGTGACACTTCAGAAGGCCTTCGAAAAGGTTGTTTCTGCGGCAGGTATTCCGAAATAAGTTTCCGTGTACACGTTAAGACACAATTTTGCCACACATTTGCTTGAAAACGGGTACGATATCCGAACAATTCAGGAACTTCTGGGACCCCACAATCTTCAGACCACGATGATCTACACGCGTGTCGCGAAGAGAAATGCCCTGGGTGTGCGAAGCCTATTAGACAGGAAAACGCCTCCTGTGGTTTATTGGGGAGAAAAAAACTGAGGAAAGCAAAAGCGGCGTTTTGCAGGAGTATATGGCTTATGATGTCCTGATTTAATTTAAAATATCCTTGACACGATGGCGTGGGTTTTCTATAAAGACGCAAACGGTCACGAAGGCCGGTAGATTTTAAGACATTAAAAGAAAAAGACCAAAGAAATAGACCAGGAAGGTCGAAAGACCCCTGGCCTTTTTTCATTAGAGAGTCTAAAAGGAGGAACTATCATGAGCACAAACCCAAGAAAGGAAATTCAGCAGAAGATTGAAGAAGGGGATTTACAGTGGCTGCTGTTGAAGGTTGGTGAACTTCATGGGCATTTCTGCCCCTTCGTGGCGCTCGGCGTTAAGGCCTCTGTCATCGCCCTTAAAAGGCTGAATGCCTTTACGGAAGGGATCGATGAGGATACCCTGGCCATCGTGGAGACCAACAACTGCTTTTCCGACGGGGTTCAGATGACGACCGGATGCACCTTTGGCAATAACGCCCTCATTTTCAGGGATGTAGGAAAGACAGCCATGACATTAGCGTTCCGAAGCGGGAAGGGAATCCGGGTTTCCTTAAAAGCCGGATATCCTGAGTCCATGACGAAAGAGAACCCCGAGGCCCAAGATTTGTTCGATCGGTTCATACGCCGGCGTCAGAAGGGCACCCCAGAGGAGATGCAACGGTTGAAGGACGTTTGGGAGGAATTATCGTTCAGGCAGTTGGAGATTCCGGAGGAAGAACAGTTTGACGTTCAAGACGTGACTGTCTCTCTGCCGGGTCACGCGCCAATCCATCCCTCTCTCATATGCGCTGAATGCGGAGAGGCCTTCATGGAATCACGTGGGAGGTTAAGAGATGGAAAACCCATTTGTCTTTCTTGCTCGGGGGATGCCTATTTTGTTTTGGAAGGCGGGGGGATGCGTATCGAAAGGGGGCCTGTATGGAACCGCTGATACTCTGTCAGTTCTTCACAGGAAACACAAAAAGGCTCCGGAGAGAATCGTGGAAACTTTAAATGCTGAGGGAGTGACACCGGAAATTGCGAAGGGAGTGAAAAAAAAAGATTACTATAGTAAGTACATAGTAGTATGTAACCGAAATACAGAGGGAGTTTTAGGAAAGATTTGAGAACGATAAGCGGGCAATTTCGGGAGGAGGGTATACAATCGAAACTGCACGTTTCTCATGGACCGGTTGTTGATGGAACCCCAAACGCGGCCGAGAGTGAGGGAGCGGACCTGATTGCGCTCGCCAGCCATGGCGGAACCGGGCTTTCCAGGATTTTTTACGGTAGATGGCGGTCGGCGTCCTGTAGCGGGCAGACCGGCCCTTATTTATTGTCCGATCAGGTTAGCAGAACAATCCTTCGCTTAACTTTACTTAACGGACTAAATGTAGCGGCCAACATCGACATTCTTGTAGTTGTAGTAGAGTCGTATTTCCTGCAACTGTCTGTAGGTTTCTATCAGGGGCCGGGTATCCCAAAGCCGGATATTATGAATTGTGGTGAATACCTTCCCATAGCCCAGGCTTTGAAACATAGTATCCTACAGAGAATGAGAGTGCGATCAGAACAGCCATAATCAAGAGGACAACCTTGAAAATCAACGGCTTTAATCTCATGATAGGCCTCCTTATCGATTTATCCCATGATTTCTTTCATAGTTAGTTCATGGATATCACGAAAAGAAAGATTGATTATATAAAAAATAGGCCTTCAGGATTTTTTTTCGTACCGAAACTTCGTAAAGAGTCTCCATGGGTGTGTTTGCCTCCTTCCATTTTTAGTAGATTTTGTATATAAGTATAAAAAACTTTTATGGAAGTGACTTATGAGCAAGAAGAAGATTGGTCGCAACGATCCGTGTCCATGCGGAAGCGGAAAAAATACAAGCAATGTTGCGGAAGGATAAAGCAACCCCCGTCGATCTTTTCTGGGAAAGGGTAGGGGACTCATTGCGGAAGACATCAGAGCGGCTTTTCAAATTTGCCTTAAAAAGTGGCGGAAACTACGCCTACAGTATGGT
>JALTIG010000107.1:0-4887 GCA_027004185.1 bacterium
CACTTCAGGATCGAGTTATCGTTCAAAGAATGGAAGAAGAGGAAAAAACCAAGGGTGGCATTATCATTCCGGACACGGCAAAGGAAAAACCGATGCAGGGCAAGGTCATTGCCGTAGGGAAGGGTAAGGTACGGGATGACGGGAAGGCTTCTCCGCTCGATGTGAAAGTTGGTGACAAGGTTTTGTTCAGCAAGTATGCGGGAACAGAGGTCAAGATTGAAGGGGAAGAGTATCTGATTATGCGTGAGGATGATATTCTGGGTGTGATTGAATAACCAAACAGTATGTAAAGGAGGAAGAGGATCAATGGCTGCGAAAGAGATAATTTTTAATCAAGAGGCCAAACAGAAGATATTGAGCGGGGTTAATACCCTTGCGAATGCTGTTAAGGTAACATTGGGTCCCAAAGGCCGAAATGTCGTGATTGATAAAACCTTTGGATCTCCACAGGTTACGAAAGATGGTGTTACCGTTGCCAAGGAGGTTGAGCTGGAAGACAAGTTTGAGAACATGGGTGCGCAGATGGTGAAGGAGGTGGCAAGCAAGACAAGTGACAATGCCGGAGATGGCACAACAACGGCAACCGTGTTGGCTCAGGCGATCTACACCGAAGGTTCCAAGGTCGTCGTGGCGGGTGCGAACCCCATGGATGTGAAACGCGGAATTGACAAGGCAGTTGAAACCGTGGTTGAAGAGCTGAAGAAGATGAGCAAGCCTACCAAGGATCAGAAAGAGATTGCACAGATTGGTGCCATTTCTGCCAATAATGATGAAACCATCGGTAACATCATTGCAGAGGCCATGGATAAGGTGGGTAAAGAAGGGGTCATCACTGTGGAAGAGGCCAAGGGGATGGAAACGACCCTTGAGGTTGTGGAGGGGATGCAGTTTGACCGTGGTTACCTTTCCCCCTACTTCGTGACCAACCCTGATAGGATGGAAGCAGTCTTAGAGGATCCCTACATCCTGATCCATGAGAAAAAGATTAGCAGTATGAAGGATCTCCTTCCGATTTTGGAGCAGGTGGCCAAGATGGGCAAACCCCTGCTGATTATCGCGGAAGATGTGGAAGGAGAGGCCCTTGCAACACTGGTTGTAAATAAACTGAGAGGCACGCTCCAGGTTTGCGCCGTGAAGGCACCTGGCTTTGGAGATCGACGGAAGGCTATGCTCGAGGATATCGCTATCCTGACGGGTGGACGTATGATTTCCGAAGATCTGGGGATAAAGCTTGAAGGTGTTCAGCTGGCGGATCTCGGAACGGCCAAGCGTGTAACGATTGATAAAGATAACACAACTATCGTGGATGGGGGCGGATCCGCAGAGGATCTCTCGGGACGTGTCAAACAGATTCGTGCCCAGATTGAGGAGACCACCTCAGATTACGACAGGGAAAAGCTTCAGGAACGACTGGCAAAACTCGTTGGTGGGGTGGCCGTTATCAACGTGGGTGCCGCAACTGAGACGGAGATGAAAGAAAAGAAGGCACGGGTGGAGGATGCCCTGAATGCGACCCGGGCTGCCGTAGAAGAGGGGATCGTTCCCGGTGGGGGCGTGGCACTGGTAAGGGCCCTTGAGGCAGTGGAAAAGATGAAACTCGATGTGGATGATCAGCAGATCGGTGTCAACATTGTCAAACGTGCCCTTGAAGAACCCTTACGACAGATTGCAAATAACGCCGGTAAGGAAGGCTCTGTAATCGTACAGCGCGTCAAGGGGGAAAAGGAAGACTTTGGGTACGATGCGGGGAAGGATGAGTTTACGCATATGATAGAGGCTGGGATCATCGACCCGACGAAGGTTGTGAGGACAGCTTTGCAGAACGCTGCCAGCGTGGCTTCTCTCATGATCACCACAGAGGCCATGATTGCCGAAAAGCCGGAGGAAAAGAAACCGATGGCCGGAATGCCTCCGGGAGGTGGTGGCATGGAGGGAATGTATTAAGAGAAAGAGTAAGGAGCTATGCCAGGAGAGGGAGGCCTCAGTTTCCCTCTCCTTTTTGTTGACCGTTTCAGCGGTTTGGAATAAGATAACCTAAAAAGGGAGAAGTGGGGCCGTGACAAGCAGCTTAGAACACCGAGGAATGACAGAAAGGGGATGGGTCTCTGTTTTCCTCCTTTTTTTTATAGGGATGTTTTTTCTTACGAGTAAGGGTTGGGCAAAGAGGTTACCTATCCAAGTGGCAGTCAGTATCCCACCCCAAGCATATTTTGTGAAACAGATCGGAGGTCAACGGGTCCGCGTGACTGCCCTGTTACCACCCGGTGCAAACCCCGCTACATACGAGCCAAAGGCCAAAACCCTTATGACCCTCTCCAAGGAGGAAATCTATTTCCGGATTCATGTACCCTTCGAGGATGCATGGATGGAAAAGTTTCGCGCTGTGAATCGGAGAATGGTCGTTGTGGATACCACGAAGGGTATCAGGAAAATCCACCATGATCCCCACATTTGGCTTGCCCCTACCATGGTGGAGCGTCAGGCAAGGATCATTTGCAAGGCGCTTGAAAAACAGGATCCTTCTGGGAAGGAATTTTACGAAGAGAATCTTCTGGATTTCAAACAAAAACTCTCCCGTCTCGATAATAAGATTCGGAACTATCTCAAAAATGTCAAACGGAAGACCTTCCTTGTATACCATCCCTGTTGGGGATATTTTGCCAAGGAGTTCGGGCTGAGTCAGGTGGCCCTTGAGCGTGAGGGAAAGGCTCCTGGTGCAGCCACATTGGTTAGGATCATAAAGATGGCTCACGACAAAGGGATTCGTTGTGTCTTCGCCCAACCTCAGTTTGATACCCGAAGCGCCCGGATCGTGGCAAGCCAAATCCACGGGAGGCTTGTTTTGATCGATCCTTTAGCAGAGGACTGGGACCGTAACCTTTTAAGGGTCGCAGAAAAGATAGCCCACTGTCTAGGATCGCGGGAGTGATCATGGTGCAACAAGAGGCCAGGAAACCTGTGATTCAAATTGATCGTGTGTCAGTGAAATACAACGATCTCCTTGCGCTTAAAGGGATTTCATTGACGGTTTATGAAGGGGATTTCCTGGGTATCATCGGTCCGAATGGCGGGGGGAAAACAACTCTTTTAAAACTGATCTTAGGACTGGTAAAGCCGTCGAGTGGAACCATAAAGGTCCTGGGGACCTCCCCAGAACAGGTAAGGCCACGGATCGGATATGTTCCTCAGGTGACGGACTTTGATCGAGACTTTCCCATTCGGGTGGAGGACGTGGTTCAGATGGGGTGCCTAAAGTTTCGGAAGTTGGGCCGGACTCACCATGGTTTCTGTCTGGAAAAATCTGAAGAGATCATGCGGCAGATGTTTATTTGGGACCTTCGGAAGCGGCAAATGGGACACTTGTCCGGAGGGGAGAAGCAGCGGGTCTTGATGGCACGCGCCCTTGTCGTGGATCCCGAAATTCTCCTTCTGGATGAGCCCACGGCCAGTGTTGATAGCCGGATACGCACAACCCTTTACGAGATGTTGGCTCGACTGAATGAGACCCTTACAATCTGCCTGGTTTCTCATGATATTGGCGTTATTTCTGCGTATGTGAAAGAGGTGGCCTGCCTGAATCAAGAGCTTTTTTACCATGGAGAGAAGGAGCTAACGGAGGATATAATGTTAAAGACCTATCGTTGTCCTGTGGATTTGATTGCTCATGGTGTGCCGCACCGCGTTCTTCACCGTCACGGATAAGGGTATGGAACTTTTACACCTTGAGTTTTTTCAGAATGCCCTCTATGCAGGCATGCTGGTCAGTTTGGCGTGTGCCATCATTGGAACATACGTCGTGGTGAACAGGATCGTCTTTATTACAGGTGGGATCGCCCATGCTGCGTATGGAGGTATTGGACTTGGTGTTTACATGGGGCTAAATCCCGTGCTGGGCGCTGTCGTTTTCAGCCTGATCGCTGCTCTAGGGATGGGAACCGTCTCCTACAAAACGAAACAGCGGATCGACACCCTGATAGGCGTTATGTGGGCAGTAGGGATGGCCATAGGGATTGTCTTTGCGGATCTTAGTCACGGTTATACAGCAGGGTTGATGAGCTATCTATTCGGGAGCATTTTGACGATTTCCAGGTTTGACCTTGTCCGCATGGTTTCCTTAGATATCCTGGTGGTTGGAATCACCCTCCTGTTCTATCCTCAATGGCTGAGTATCTCCTTCGATCCGGAATTTTCGGAGATTATTGGACTGCCCGTGAAAAGGTTTTACCTGATACTGCTTTCTTTAATCGCCCTGACTGTGGTGATTGTCATGCGGATGGTGGGAATCATCATGGTCATCGCGCTTTTGACAATCCCTCCAGCCATTGCAAACCGGTATGTCACATCTCTGAAAGCTATTATGTTTCTTTCCTGCTTTCTCGGGATCTTTTTTACAATTTCTGGGATGTTTATCTCCTTTTACCTGAACCTGACCTCGGGCGCAATGATTATCCTCGTTGCGGGGATTGCCTATTTCGTTTCCCTGGGGGTGAAACCGAAGGGATGGCTTCGCGACAGTCATACAAAGTAACTGTTTGTCCATAGTCCCCGGTGAGATTGTTAATCTTTGACGAGAGATAAGTAGGGTTTTCTCAGTTTCCCCTGACAGATCAGTTACGTTTTTTTAGTATGCAGGTAATTCTCAACGGCCTCACGTAGGGTATCAGCCGCAAGAAACGCACAGTGTTGATCCTCCTTCGGGAGTCCTCCAAGAAGATTCAGAAGCGTCTTTCCGGTTATATTGAGGAGTTCTTCTGGTGCTTTATTATGCGCAAGCTCGGCGGCAAAGGATCCGCACACGATGGTGGTGGCACAGCCATCTGTTAAGAATGAAGCCTCCCGGACTTTGTTGTCTTCAAACCTTAAATAGATTTCCATGGAATCTCCGCA
>JALTIG010000107.1:4897-11514 GCA_027004185.1 bacterium
CACGAACCGGTCAGACGAGCTTGTCCATCTGCCCGATCAATCCGGCCCATAAAACGGGGATTTTGCCATCTTTGAAACACCTTCTCCCCATATTTTTCTTTCATTTCCCGGTTGATTTGAGATTGAAGTTCATTGACGAATCGATCTAGACGATCCATCAGGGATCCCCTCCTTTTTATCCTTCAACTGTCTTTAGCATTATCCTTGTATAGATCATATCATGCCATCCGTCCAGGGGTTGCTGAACCCTCTCATGTTCGATGGGCGGAGTCTTTTAATTTTATTACCCTTAAGGTAACATACAAATGGAGTGGAAGTAAGGATATGGAACCGAGCAAATGGTTAAAGGGATATCGGTCGTACCTGGTTCTCATCCTCTTGGGGTGTCTTTTTTATTTGCCTGGCCTAAAAAACCTGCCCGTTACCGACAGGGATGAGGCCCGCTTCGCCCAGGCGAGTCGCCAGATGTTGGAAACGGGAAATTTTATTGATATCCGATTTCAACATACCCCCCGCTACAAAAAACCGATCGGGATTTACTGGTTACAGGCGGCCTGTGCAGCATTGGCTGGCGGTCCTAAGCCAAACGAGATATGGCCTTACCGCCTCCCTTCGTTTTTTGGTGCCCTGGTGTCTGTTCTTTTGACCTTTTATTTTAGCAGGTTTTTTTTCGGGTCAAGAGAGGGATTCATCTCGGCTGTTCTACTTGGAAGCAGCCTCCTTCTAAATGTGGAGGCCCGCCTCGCGACAACCGACGCAATGTTGCTGATGAGCATTGTGCTCATGCAGGGGATGCTTGGCATGATTTATGTAAAACTGAGGCGAAAAGAGTCTGTGAAGCTCTGGATGCCTTTAGTCTTCTGGGCCGCCTGTGGTATAGGCATTTTGCTTAAGGGTCCCATCCCCTTTGTTATCGCACTCCTGACGACCGCTTGTCTTTGCATTGCGGATAGGAACCTGGAACTAGTTAAAGGGGTGCGTCCCCTGATAGGGATTCCTCTCATGGTAGCGATTGTACTCCCTTGGTTTATCACTATCACCCTTATGAGCAAAGGGGCCTTTCTTAAAAAGGCCGTGGGTTCAGATCTCCTTCCCAAGCTGATCAGGGGGCAGGAATCACATGGCGCTCCCCCTGGGTATTACCTTTTTCTTTTCCCCGCGCTGTTCTGGCCAGCATCTCTGGTCGTCCCATGGGCCATTTGGGTTGGCTGGAAAATGAGAAAGGTACTTGTTGTCCGTTTTCTTCTTGCATGGATTCTTCCAACCTGGGTTTTGTTAGAGGTTATCCCCACGAAGCTCCCGCACTACATCCTTCCTGTATTTCCTGCCCTTGCCATCTTGACGGGGGGAGCGCTTTACAATCCAGGCAGATGGGTGCATCTGAAAAGGTTGAAGTCCTTTGTTAGATTGAAAAAGATATCTGCCCTTGTTTGGGTAGCTGTTTCAATCAGTTTAGGTGGGTTTGTTGTTTTTGTGGTGTATTATTTTAATCGTACGTTTTTCGCTGTGGAGCTTTTTGTCATTTTGGGCATCTGTTTTTTGCTCGTGGTTGGATTTGCTGAACGAGAAGATATAAAGCCAGGTATGGTCTTGTTTACCAGCATAGTTGGATGTCTTTTTGTAGTGGTGCCTGCCTTCTCCCTAATTATCCCACGGCTCAAAGGACCCTGGATCAGTCGCGATGTGGCCCGATACATTCGAACGCTCCCGGAGGCGTCCAGGCAGGTTCTGGTATCCACAAGTTTTAAGGAACCGAGTCTTGTATTCCTCGTGGGAACCTCGACGCAGTTTTTGGATATCAATGGCGCAATGAAAGCTCTGGTAGAGGGACAGGCTTCTCTTGCTCTGGTAGGAAGCAAGAGCGAGCAGGCTTTCAAGGACATGGCAGAGAAAAGGGGGGTTAACCTTGTTGCTTTAAGAAAGTTTCGAGGCTTTAATTATTCCCATGGTAAATGGACGCACCTGACGCTTTATAAGGTTGTAAGAAAGGGGTAAACGCAGAGGCATTTTTAACGGGGAGGATTAAAGTGCCAGGGAAGTGTTATGCCCAATCGCTCATAAGCAAGTGACAAATGGATCCGCTCCCATGTTTCAGTAAAAAATTTTCAAAACCCGTTTGACATGAATTAGGAATTGTAGTAGTATCTAATAAGAGTAAGTGAACTATGTGATTAACATTAATGTTTTGAAAGGAAAGGGGGGGAGATGTTGAAAAAGGGATTATTTTTACTGGCTATAATAGGGTTTTTATTTGCAGTGATGGGAACAGGTGTTTCACCCGCTTTAGCAAAACCCTCAAAGTGCGAGACTTGTCACGCGAAGGTGACCCCCGGTATCGTAAAGGACTTTAATCGTGGGATGATGTCGGAAGAGTTGACCTGTGCGGATTGTCATGGATCGGCTCATACCAGTGCCGTCGACGCGAGTAAGGCAGTGTTGCCTACGATTAGTACCTGCAAGAAGTGTCACAGCAAGCAGGTCAAACAATACATGAGCGGGAAACACTCTCTCGGCCTTTTGCCCGTTATGGCCTTTCCTAAGTTTGCCCATAAGCAGCCTAAAGCGTTTATTGCCGGTCAGAAGGGATGCAATGGGTGTCATAACCTGGGGATCACGGATCAGAAGGTGCGAGGTAATGCTCTTCGGAAATACTATAAGTATGGAATGGATTGCCAGAATTGCCATACGCGCCATGCCTTTTCCAAAAAGGAGGCACTTCAGCCAGAGGCTTGTAACAGCTGTCATACAGGTTTTGACCATGCACAGTGGGAGATGTGGTTACATTCAAAGCATGGGTCCGCCTATATGACAGATCGAAAGGCGCATCGTGGTCCAACTTGCCAGGATTGTCACATGCCGAACGGGAATCATCGTGTCATGACGGCATGGGGATTTCTTGCTTTAAGATTACCGGAATCTGATAAGGAATGGCTGGGTTACCGAGTGACGATTCTGAAGGCGCTGGGTGTCCTTGATAAAAACGGAAAGCCGACCAAACGTTTGGAGATAGTTAAGGCTGCAAAGCTTGCGAGATTGACCAAAAAGGGATTTGACGAAGAGAGGGCACGGATGCTTAAAGTTTGCGAGAAATGTCATTCGGCCACTTTTGCAAAGGAGAATCTTAAGAATGCTGATCTGATGATTAAAGCGTCGGACAAGATATTTGCGGAAGCCATCGAGCTTGTTGCCGGGCTTTACAGGGATGGAATCATAAAGGAAAAAACTAATCAGGCAACCTTTCCGTATCCTGACCTGTTAACATTCTATGAAGTGAATACCCCCATCGAGGAAAAGCTTTACGAGATGTTTATGGACTATAGGATGAAAACCTATCAGGCTGCTTTCCATATCATGCCGGATTATACGACGTGGTATGGCTATGCCAAGATGAAGGAAACGCTGGTTGAGATGAAAGAGATGGCTAAACATATGCGTTTGAATGCTAAGATGACCAGAAAATAATGGGTTGGTTCGCTGGCTCACCGAGATGGGAGGTTGTAAGCTTCCCCTCTTTTTTATGTCGTATCTTTTTTGTAAATTTATCTGTACCATTGTCAATGGTACAAATATCTTAGAGAGCTTTAATAACTTGAACTGTGAGCTGCCTGTTACTTCTTTTCCAGCACGGCGTATAGATCATGGCTGAAATATTCTCTCAGAAGTGGAATTCGCGCTATTTTTGCGAAGAGCCTGGAAAGGAAACGGTCCCCGTGATTCACCTTCCAATAAATCGTTTTCAGACTGGGATTTTTTAAGAGAAGCCTTTCGTAATCACGCAAGGCCAATCTGTTAAGGCCCATTTCCTCAATGGAATCAAATTTTTTACTGTAAAAGAGATTTACCCATTTTAATAATACCTTCTCCGGAAGAAGTACATGGCCCCAGGGAATCGGCATTTTCATCCTCCCGTGCCCACCATAGGGGCTATTCCAGAGAGGGCCAAAACCAACATAAAGGCGTCCTTTTGGCTTTAAACGCCTGACAACCTCATTTAAAACATCATTGAAATTTATGATATGCTCAAAAGTATCTCGGGAGACAATAATATCAAACTTCATACCTGGGTTGTATTTTTGCAGTTCCCCACATATAAATTCAATTTTATCCTTAAATTTTGGCTGTTCTTCCAGCTTTTTTTTCGCGAAAGATATGCTACCTGCATTAATATCGATGCCTATTACCCTTTTTGCTCCTTGCTTCGCGATGAAAAAGCACATGTTTCCATTGTCGCAACCAAGGTCAAGGACTGTTAAACCATTGAAGGAAGGGATTCCACCGAGTCTTTTCCAAAACAATGGGATACCACGACGCCTTTTTTCATACCAGCTTTCTGAATCATCGATTTGCTTTTTGAAAAAATTCATCATGTTCCTTCACATGAGGGGGTGTAGTGTTCATGAGCTTAATTGTCTGGGTTATTCCTTTTCAATGAACGCCTCACATTTGAATAGCCTTGATGGTTTGAGAGAGATGTACATTAATAAGAAACGTTAAAAAGGTTAAGTGGAATGGTATGGTGGTACGTAGGCATTGGCAGGGAATTTTTAATCGAAAAAAATGTTTCTTCCGCAAACCATTGCCAGTCTGGGTTCCATGTCCAACAATCCTTTTCAAGGTAAAAGGAACGCATGCGATGGACAAAATCCTGATCAATAGACTTCTTAAATGATTCAAACTGCTTGCTGAAAACGGTTTTTTTCATCAAAGAAAAGGATTTTTTGCTGCCATAATTGTTATACCAAACTCTTAGTTTTTTCCTACGAACCATATCCTTTATAACGGTTGAGATCTGAATGTGTTCTTCATGGCCATACTCACCCCAAGGGTTATGTGTAAACACGTGGCAATTTTCAGGAATTTGTTTCTCAAAAATTTTCTTAAGTAACAAGCAGTTTTTTCTGTACCTGACAGCGGCCATTAAGGAATTTTTAATTAAAACACCGCATCGCGTTTTTATAGGAAGAGAAAAATTGACTCTATGATATCCACCGAAACCTTGCAGATTAAGGAATTGGGTATTTTCCAAAGGGTATTCATGTATAAGTTCCTGGGCCTTTGACGGGTTTTTGCATTCAGGTTTAAAGCATATAATAATCCTTTCGATATAAGGAATGATAGAGCTGAACCAGAGAATCTCATCGTCTGGATGAGCAACAATGAGTATAGAATTTCCTTCTAAGTTCACTGATTCTATCCTTTCCCTCGCCCATCATAGCATAAGGCAGAAAGGATTCAATCCCATTCCCTTACTTCTAAAATTTGAAAAGCAAATCCATAAATCGATTTGAATTCAAATTGATTTTCTCAGCTATTAATGATAAATACATTTATGATTCATTTTTGAGGTGTTAATGTATTTATCTGACCTTGAATATCTCAGATGCCCCTATTGCTTAAAAAAATTTGAATTAGAAAAACTTCATTACGACTCTAATGGAAGAATAGATTTCGGTATTCTAAAATGTTCCTGTTCTGAGTTTCCTATTACACATGGGATAATAAACTTCGGCGGCAAATGGCATTTAGGCATAAAAGAGGCTGTAACTTATCTAAGAATGAAAGAATTTGATAAAGCCTGCGCCGTTCAGATGGAATTGGAATCTTTACCTGCCAATAATATATTAAGATTCCTCAGAAAATTCAGCCAGAGAAATTTTCCAGTCTTTGAACAGATAACCTATTTTTACAGAAAAGCAAAAGGTAAAACAATCCTAAAACAGCCAACTTTCACAGATTCCCTTAGTCACATCGGCAAATGCTCTTTCCATAAATATCTCCAGTATCGCTTTGCCTTGCCATCCTTTTATAAGTCTATCCCCTTGCTCGTTTTCATAAAAGAACAAAATCCAAATTTTATACTTGATTTAGGGTGTGGAGCAGGTCATTACTCATATGTTATGAATAAACTATGCCCCAACGCACGGATCATATCCATTGACCAACACTACACCTATCTCTTTTTCGCAAAAAAATTCCTATCATCGACTCCTTTATATATCTGCCTCAATGTTAACAATAATTCTCCCCTAAAGGATAACAGTATCGATATAATCTTTTCATCTGATATGCTCCATACACAAGGTAAGAGAGAAACAATCATGGATCATTACCGTTCAGTAATGCATAAAAAAGGATATTTCGTTGTACCACGGTTAGATGAAAACTGGAGACAGAATTCACGCCTTTTTACTGATGACGAGAGAAGGCGGCTATTTGAGGGTTTAAGATATACTGTCCTTTCAGAGGATTGTATTATGAAAGCATTTTCAAAATACGATTCTATTGCTTTCCAAAAAGTTCGTATCGATAGAGAAAACTGTTTTGATTTCAGATCAAGCTGTGTTGTTGCATCCTTGGGAAAAGATACAGACTCTTATACAATAAATAACGTTTCAAAAAATTTTTCCGCAGCTAGATTTAAATGGTTTTTGAGGCCAGGATATCATGAAACTATGAGAAAAAACTCTAAAAGAACTTTCATTTTAGACACACAAAATTATCTCACTTCTGAACATTCTTTGGAATGGCAATCTTTTTTCCAAGAAGTTGTTCCAAAATCGATTTCAATCCCTAATACTGCGTTCAAAACAGGAGACGTAATCAATGAAGATTATACT
>JALTIG010000108.1 GCA_027004185.1 bacterium
TGCCTACGATGCACTTGGGAGGCTTGATCTTTAGTTTCTTCAGGATGATACGTTCCACTCCAAGAAGCTGCTTGTACCCCAGGGCAATGTCTTCAGGGGAGAGGGTATGATCACTACAGGACAAGAGATACTTTCCATCCAGCTGTTTTTCTAACAAGTTCACTCCCGAATACTATTCACTCTTGATAAAAGAGAGGGTCTTAATCCCTTTTCAGCAGGTCAGTTTTTCTAACTCCAGAGTTAAGCCCCCGGCTAAGCCGGGGAGAGTGGAAAAAGCTATGCTGTAGTATTTGCAAAGAGAGCTCCTTCACGTAGGGTATACTTGGGGCTGCATTCAAAGACATACTAACGGAAGGAGCTTAAGGTAAAGAGGAGTTTATCACACGCAGTTTGGGAATGTAAGTATCACATAGTATGGGTACCCAAGAGGCGGCGGAAGATAATCTACGGGAGATTGCGGAGGGAGTTGCGAGAAATACTTAGGCGGTTGTGTGAATATAAGGGGATAGAAGTTGTGGAAGGGACCTTATGCATAGACCACATCCACATGTGTTTAGCCATACCGCCTAAGTATTCGGTATCAACGATCGAGGGGTATCTCAAGGGAAAGAGTGCGATGGTGGTATTTGAGAGATACAGTAAGCTTAGGAAGAATTTCAAGGGTCACAGTTTTTGGGCCCGTGGGTATTATGTAAGCACGGTAGGGTTAGACGAGGGCAAGATACGGGCGTATATAAGGAATCAGGAAATAGATGAAACGATAGGAGACGAGTATGACGGGGATTTAAGTGATCCCTTTTAGGGGAGCCAGTATTAGGATGATGGTGGGGAACAGCTAATTTAAAGGGAAAGAACGAGATGCAGCCCCGGTCTGATATTAGGATATGTGGTTTATTGGTAATCCCTTTAGGGATGCAAATATAAATGCCCTTATAGGGCTAATCAAGCCACCGGCTTAGCCGGTGGCTGTGACTCGTGCAAGGTTCGCCAAGGGCGCGAAGAAAGGATAATTACAATAAAAATCAATTAGTTGCCATCTTCTCTGGAGAATAGATTCTCAATTGGTTTTTCATTTCACCGGGGTGGATTTAGATTATGATACTGGGGTCCCTTTCACGAGGCAAGCGGGACGGACAGAGCATGCTTGCAAGTATCTTTGCGGGGGAAAGGGGTTCAAAGGGTCTTTCCGATATCCAGAATGGACAGGACTTCTATCTTTTCATCCAGGCGATAACTCTTGCTCCCCGGCGTGACGATATAGAGGGTGTCCAGCCGAAGGTCCTCAAGCGCGATACGCATGGACCGGGTAACCTTCGGCGCGTCGGAATACTTTATCTCGAATCCAATCCGTTTCCCCCGCTCGAAAAGCAGGAGGTCAAGTTCTGCGCCGCTGTGGGTCGCCCAGAAATAGAGCTCATGCGCCCCTTTCAAAGAAGCGATCTGCTCAATGACAAACCCCTCCCACGAGGCCCCTAGCTTCGGATGGGACTGGACCTCTTTCTCGGACGCAAGCGTCAGAAGGGTGTGAAGAAGGCCGCTGTCCCGGATGTAAACCTTGGGCGCCTTCACCTGCCGCTTCTTCAGGTTTTCATACCAGGGCCGCAGTTGCCGAACCATGTACGCGCCACTCAAAATATCGAGATACCGCTGGGCCGTTTTCTGGCTGCTCCCGAGGGAACGCGCGAACTCCGACGCGTTCCACACCTGGCCGTGATAGTGCGCCAGCATCATCCAGAAACGCCGCAGCGTTTGGGACGGGATGGAAATCCCAAGCTTGGGAATATCCCGTTCCAGAAAGGTCTGGATAAAATCCGCGCGCCACTGGTAGCTTGTTTCCTCATCCGGCGCGAGATAGGAGCGGGGAAAGGCGCCTCGCATCCACAACCTTCCGTAATGTTCCACACCCACCTCGGAAACATTGAAGCCCGACATGTGGATGAACGAAACCCGTCCGGCCAGGGTTTCCGAAACATCGCGGATGAGCGTGGGCGACGCGCTCCCGAGGAGCAGAAACGACCGCTGACTAGCGGGGGAATCAATCAGCACGCGGAGGATGGGAAAAAGCTCGGGAAGCCTTTGCACCTCGTCGATGACCACCAGCCCCGACAGGGATTCAAGGATCGTCATGGGCGCCGACAGCCTTGCCAGGTCCGCCGGCTTTTCAAGGTCAAAGTAATCTCCGGGAACCCCGGTTGCCAGCATCCTTGCCAGGGTTGTTTTCCCGCACTGCCGGGGCCCCAGAAGGGCAACGGCCGGGTTGTGCCTGAGTCGATTTGTAACCAGATCCCGCAAGTGAGGGCGTGGAAGGATCATGACCACTTCATATACCTTGAATATTTGGATGTCAAGTCCTAATTTTCAATGTAGAAGGTTTACCCTGTGAGATACCACGAAGTGGTTAGCCGCAGGCGGATTTCACCGGGGTAGAAGCTAGAAGAGTTTACCCCGGTTCAATTGGGTAAACTGATGCGGCGAGTTCCACATTCCCCCTATCTTGAGGGGGGAATTGATATGATATAAACTAATCTTATGATTTGCGTTACAAATGAGATAAAAATAGACGAGAATGAGATTAAATTCCAGTTTATAAAGGCATCGGGTCCCGGTGGTCAGAATGTGAATAAAGTGGCCACGGCCGTCCAACTGCGATTCGATGTTACAAATTCTCCGTCTCTTCCCGGGGATGTTCGTGCCCGCCTCATTCGTCTTGCAGGCAGGAGAATAACGGGAGACAGAATTCTCATTATTGAAGCCAAGCGGTTTCGAAAACAGGAGCAGAACCGCCAAGACGCAATAAATCGTTTCGTTAAGCTCATTAAAAAGGCATCTGAAAAACCTAAACCACGCATCAAAACGAAACAAACCAGGGCCTCAAAAAAACGTCTCCTCGCGGCAAAACGCCATCGAAGCATGCTAAAAAAGTTGAGACACCGGGTTGAGATTTCTGAAGATTAAGAACCGGGGAAAATTTTGTTAGTCCGAAGGTTGAAGCCTGAAGGTCGAAGGAAAACAGGACACGGATAAAATTGGATTATTAATGAAAAGTTTTAAGTTTTAGGTGGTTATGTTGTTAAGCGAAATTTCACAAGTGACTCGTGATGCGTGAAACGTAAAGAGTAAGGAGTGAAAAATATTAGCCACAGATTCTTGCCCCGTGAAATACCGCGCAGCGGTCAGCCGTAGGCGAATTTCACTGGGGTCCTTAACCCTCAGCCCTGTTATTTTGGGACACAGATTGACGCAGATGACCACGGATTGAAAACCCAATTGTCAAACCAGGCCTAATTTCCTACCTATTTTCATTTTTTTGGTAATTTTTTTGTATTCTTCTACGGTCCTCGTTAGTCTTGTCGCCTTTGAAGTATATTTCGATCAATTCAATTTTATCCTCGAGAATGAAATAAGCATAAATCACGCGTATGCCGGAAAATACTCCTTTTCCCTTTAAAGATCTGCAGGCAAACTTCCTTGCCTTGAAGATCCGAGGTGTTTCAATTCCGAACCCCGAGATAGGAACAATCCCTTTATTGTCAACATTCAGTTTGTGGTAGAGATAAAGCTGCTTTTCAATAAAGATTTCCAAATCCTCTTCCAAAGTTCGGAACTTTTTGGACAATCTTTTCAGGTCGTTTTTGAATTCAGGAAGGCAAGCAACCTTTTTAAATATCCTCACGATACGTCCTTACAGAGTAGGGAGGTGTTCTATAAAAAACTGACTCGTATTCAATAACTTCCTGATCTTCCGTGGTTAACCAAGGGACATCACCATGAGAATACTCACTGATTTGAGACGCATTCATATCCGAAAGCCTGTTTAACACATCGTCAATTACCTCGATTTCATTAGCCATTATTAGCTTGCTCAAATCAGCCCGCCGTAAGGGTAAATACTTGGTCTGTGGATATTTGAAGTAAGTAT
>JALTIG010000109.1 GCA_027004185.1 bacterium
GCCCGTTTTCTCCAGGACCTCTCCGAACCGTTCCCCCTTTTCCACATGTGCCATGTAGAAGGATATGCAGCGATCCACCATCGTAAGGGCCTTATCGAGGGGATGGATCCCCGGTAGCTCATCGGCAAGGTGGGGATGGCGTCCCAGTTTCCCTCCCACAAGGAGTTTATAGCCCGTTTCTGCCACCTGGATCGTTCCCGAGGGGCAGGCCTTGATACATTTCCCACACGCCAGGCAGGTGCCAAAATCTATTTCAGGCGCCTCCATGGATTCTTCGAGATGCATGGCCCCATCGGGGCAGGCCTCCACACAGGCCCCACAGTGAAGACAGGGCTCCTCTGTAACAATGGGCCTGGCCGCACCCACCAGTCCAATGTCACTGATCTGGGGACGGCTGCAGCAGTTGGGGCAGTCCGCGACCGTTATCCTGAATTCGTGATGCAGTTTCAAGGGTCCGTCTACCTTTTTTTTCAGGAAGGCCTTGAGCCCTTTCGATGCGAGGATCCTCTCAAGAGCCGCTGCCACCCCGTCTTCCTGAACCGCCCGGTTGGGGCACCCAGAGGGGCCAAAGCAGGTTTCCACGGAATAGCCTTTGACCTCATCCTCCATGGATGCCATGAATTTTCGCTGAAGACCCACGAGCAATGGTTTTGTAACGATACTCAACCCCTGGTGCCTCGCCTCTTCCTCCGCCTTCTTACGAACCCGTTTTCGGATGAAAAAGGGGATCTTACCCAGCAGTTCCTCCGCTTCTTTTGTCCATTTCATTTCACGCCTCATGTTATCAGTATACCAGAGTGTTCCATTGGGTTCTTTGACATAGGTCAACCCCGGTGATAAAACCGCTCAGCATGGACCTATATTTCCTAAAAGAAACCCTTGATACGCTCTACACAAGGTTCAACAATCCTGCTCACATCCACCCTGACCCCCTTGAATTTGTGTATCACTACCCGGCGAACCGGGACCGAGAGGTTGTGGCCCTGCTCGCGTCTTCTCTTGCCTATGGCCGCGTTCAGGCCATCCTGAGGGGTGTGAATCAGGTTCTGACACCCATGGGAGATTCCCCTACTAACTTCATCTTATCCCGTACCATCGAAGATTTCAAAAAGAAGGAACTGTACGGGGAGTTCGTTTACCGTTTCACCAGGGGGGAAGAACTGGTTTGCTTTC
Organism: bacterium; assembly: GCA_027004185.1. Taxonomy (GTDB): domain Bacteria; phylum Desulfobacterota; class S145-22; order S145-22; family S145-22; genus S145-22. The sequence goes on from JALTIG010000109.1 coordinate 1,174, forward strand.
TATCGGCCATCCGACGGGTTCTCCTAAAATACGGGACGCTGAGGGAGTGCTTTCTTGCCCACGATCGGGATGGGGAAGCGACATATCTGACCGCCCTTTCAGGGTTCGTCCTGGCCCTTCGGGGGGAAGGGGGAAGCTCCCTGAGTTCACTTTTACCCGACCCACGAAAGGGAAGTGCCATGAAACGCATCAATCTGTTTCTTCGGTGGATGATTCGGCATGACGCAGTGGATCCGGGGACATGGTGTGGCCTGTCGCCCGCGAGGCTTGTGATTCCACTCGACACCCATCTCCACGCCTTTGGACTGCGTTTCGGGCTGACCCGCAGGAAGGGCGCTGATCTGAAGACAGCCCTGGAGATCACTGAGGCCTTTAGGGAACTTTCTCCCCAGGACCCTATCCGGTATGATTTTGCCTTGGCGCACAGAGGAATCTTGGGCCTCGATGCGCCCGTGGGGAGGGGAACGATTCCAGTGAAAGAGGAGAATGGGATGCGTGAAGGAATAAAACGACCCTTTCGGGGGGTTAGGCTTGACAAATGAGATTTTGATTCGTAAAGGGTATGGGTAAATCAGACCTAAAGAGGTTAAGATGCCTGAACGAAAGGGTCTCGTCATTGTCCATACGGGAAACGGTAAAGGGAAAACTACAGCCGCACTGGGTATGGCTTTCCGTGCTTTGGGTCATGGATTCAAGATCCTTATGGTTCAGTTCATCAAAGGATCCTGGAAATACGGCGAGCTTGAAACAGCCAAAAAGTTCGAAAACTTCGAGTTGCGCCCCATGGGTCTCGGTTTTGTCTCCACGGATGGGAAGGTTTCTGAAAAGGATCGGCGTGCGGCCCATGAGGCCCTTTCCTTTGCTCAGGCGCGCCTTGGGAATTACGACATGGTGATTCTGGATGAGGTTATTTACGCTATCGGCTTTGGTTTGATTAACGAAAACGAGGTCCTATCGCTGATCGACGAAAAACCGGAACGGCTCCATCTGGTCTTAACGGGGAGAAACGCACCGGAAAAGATCATTGCGCGGGCGGACTTGGTCACGGAAATGTGTGAGATTAAACATCCTTACCAGAAAGGGATCAAGGCGCAGAAGGGGATAGAATTTTGAGTGTGCAGGGGCTGGAATACGGCTATTGTCAGAAATACAACAAAAAGATACCTCTCGATGAAAACACAGAGTGTGTACATCCCCATGAATACTGCCGATTCCGATCATCCTGTCTGATCCACGAATTGGGCAAACAGAACCGTTTGAGAAAACGAGCAGCTCAGGCTAAGGCTAAAAAGATGGGAACCCTTTATGGCATCGGCGTGGGCCCCGGTGACCCCCGTATGATCACGCTTCAAGCCATCGATCGACTGAAAAGTATTGAAACGGTTTTTGCATCCAAGAAATCAGGGGTCACTGAAAGCGTCGCCTATTCCATCGTCCAAAAGTACCTTCCCGATTACGCAAAAGTCCATTTCCTCGAATTCAAAGCGACCTACGACCGGGAGAAATTCGACGCCGTTTGGGCCGAAAATGCCAAAAGTGTACTGGAAGTACTAAAAACTGGCCAAGACTGCGGTTATATCACCCTGGGGGATCCTTCCCTTTACAGCACCTTTTCGCACCTGCTACGAAACCTAATCAAGCTGGCACCAGAAATCAGAGTGGAAATTATTCCAGGGGTCTCCACAGTGACAGCAGCTTCAAATATGCTGAACGTGCCCCTCGCCATTGATGGGGAAAGTTTAACCTTCATCCCCTCTGCCCAGATTGAGGAGACGCAACTTCGCCCCCTGATTCAGCTCTCGGATAACCTGGTTTTCATGAAAATACCCAGTGATGCCCAAACCCTAATCACAAACCTTGAAGAGGAAGGGTTGCTCCACCGTGCCATCTGGGTCCAGAAATGTTGTCTCCCTGGTCAGCGGGTGATGAAGGAACTGAATAAGGAAGTCCTTGAGGAAGAACAAGAGAAATACCTATCCGTGTTGATCGTGAAAAAGGAGGGGAAGAAATAGGGCAACAGGAGTAGAAAATGATGAAAAGCTATAGAAAAGAACTGTGGTTCAATACACCTACGCGGCGTGCCTTTATCAATATCACACCGGATGTGGAAACATGCCTCCGCGAAAGCGGTATCACGGAAGGGTTGTGCCTGGTCAACGCCATGCATATTACAGCATCGGTTTTTATCAACGACGATGAAAGCGGCTTGCATCAGGATTATGAGCGATGGCTCGAATGGCTGGCGCCTCATGAGCCCGTTTCCAAATACCTCCACAACCGCAGGGGGGAGGACAACGGCGACGCTCATCTGAAGCGCCAGGTCATGGGACGAGAAGTTGTGGTTGCTGTCACAGATGGAAGGCTCGATTTCGGCCCCTGGGAACAGATTTTTTATGGAGAGTTTGACGGAAAAAGAAGAAAACGGGTCCTTGTCAAAATCATCGGTGAATAATCCAGCCTCAAAAGACCATCAGGCTTGACATTTGAAGAAAAAATTAGTTAGCATTTTACCCCAATTGGAGGGAGTCTTGAAAGGTTCAATTAGAATTGATTCCAGTCTCTGCAAAGGATGCGGCCTGTGTGTCGAGTTCTGTCCTAATCATGTTATAGAGATTGGGACTCAGCGAAATGGAATGGGATATTTCTATGCCATACCAAAGAAGGAAATCAGAAAATCACAGGATGAAAATGGATGCACAGGATGTACCCTGTGTGCCCTCATGTGTCCCGAAGTAGCCATCGAGGTGTACCGTGAAAAGAGATGAAAAGCCTTCCCTGATGCGGGGAAGCCATATTGTGGCGGAGGCTGCCGTGCGTGCGGGGTGTCGGTACTACTTTGGATACCCTATCACTCCCCAAAATGAATTGCCGGAGTATATGTCGAAACGACTGCCTGAAGTAGGAGGTGTTTTTGTTCAGGCAGAAAGCGAAATCGCCTCTATCAATATGGTAATTGGAGCCAGCATGGCAGGAGCACGGGTCATGACATCCTCTTCCTCTCCAGGGATTAGCCTAAAGCAGGAGGGAATTTCTTACCTTGGGGGTCTTGAACTACCTGCCGTGATTGTCAATATGATGCGAGGAGGACCGGGTCTTGGGAACATTGCCCCCTCTCAGGCGGATTACTTCCAGGCAACACGTGGTGGCGGTCACGGGGATTATCGAACCATTGTTTTAGCCCCTGCCACAGGTCAAGAGCTGTGTGATCTAACCTATAAGGCCTTTGACCTGGCGGATTACTATCGGAATCCTGTCCTTATCCTGGCCGATGGGATGATGGGACAAATGATGGAACCTGTTCGGTTTCCCCTTCTAAGAGAGATCGAAAAACTCCCCAAAAAACCCTGGGCAATTACGGGGGCAAAGGGACGGAAAAGCCATTTTATCCGATCACTGATTCTGGACCCGAGTCGGATGGAGGAACATAACTGGAAACTCGCCCGGAAGTATGAACAGATTACGGATCACGAAGTTAGATTCGAAACCTTTAAAACAGATGATGCAAAACTCGCCGTTGTGGCATTTGGGACCGCCGCCAGGATTGCCAAGGCAGCTGTTAAACGTGCCCGGGCCGAGGGCTTACGGGTAGGCCTTTTCCGACCTATTACCCTGTGGCCATATCCGTCCAAAGCCCTACGGGAACTTTCAAAACAGGTCAAGTTTTTCTTTGTCTTTGAGCTGAATGCTGGGCAGATGGTGGAGGATGTCACCCTTGCCCTTCATGGGCAAGCAGATGTGGATATTTTCTTCTATGGCAGGCCGGGAGGAGTGGTCCCCAACCCGGCTGAGATAGCAAGGATTATTTCCCGGCAGTTCTTTCAGAAGGAGATTGTTTAAATGAAAAAGGTCTTCAGCCGACCCAAGCTCCTCAAGCCTAATCCCTTTCACTACTGCCCCGGGTGCGGTCACAGCCTGCTCCACAGGGTCGTAGCAGAGGTAATTGAGGAGATGGGGGTCGAAGAGATTGCTATTGGGGTTCCCCCCGCCGGATGTGCCGTGTTGGCCTACAACTATTTTGACATCGATATGGGAGAAGCGGCCCACGGTCGCGGAGCAGCGCTGGCAACAGGAATCAAGCGGGTTCTTCCCGACCATTTGGTCTTTACCTACCAAGGAGACGGTGACATCGCAGCCATCGGGACAGCAGAAACCGTACATGCCGCGAATCGCGGGGAGAAGATTACCTGCATCTTCGTCAACAACGCTGTCTATGGAATGACCGGTGGGCAAATGGCCCCAACGACTATTCTGGGGCAGCCAACGACCACCTCGCCGGGAGGTAGAATGGAGAACCGGGATGGGTTTCCCTTGAATCTAAGTGAAATGCTCGCCGTGACGAGAGGAAGCGCCTATATCGAGCGGACTGCCGTAACCTCACCCACGGGGATACGTGCTACAAAAAAGGCCATCCGCAAGGCGTTTGAGATTCAGCTTCAGGGATTGGGATTTACCCTTGTTGAGGTCCTATCTCCCTGCCCTACAAATCTCAAGATGAGCCCGCCGGATGCCTGCAAATGGATCGATACGGAGATGATCAACTTTTTCCCATTAGGCGTGATTAAAGACATAACATCTTCCCAGGAGAGTGTCGATGCTCATTAAAACCGTCTTTGCCGGATTTGGTGGGCAAGGCGTGCTCTCCATGGGGTATGTCCTAGCCTACGCGGCGATGATCGAAGGTCTACAAGTAACTTACCTTCCCTCTTACGGTGCAGAGGTTCGAGGAGGTACTGCTAACTGTACCGTTGCCATTTCCAATGAAGAAATTGCCTCTCCCATTGCCTCTTCCCCGGATAATGTCGTCGTTATGAATAACCCCTCGCTTGAAAAGTTTCAGCACCAGATTCTGACTGGGGGGATGATGTTTATTAACAGCAACCTGGTGGAGCAACGGCCGGTGCGTGGTGACATTATCATTTATGAAATCCCCTGTAACGACCTGGCTCATGAACTGGGAAGCGATCAAAGCGCCAACATGGTCATCCTGGGAGGCTTTACCGAAAAGACCGGTCTGGTTAAGCTTGAAAGTATCCAGAAAGCAATTGGAGATGTCTTCAAAGAAAAGAAAAAGGCCAAGGAAATGAATCTCAAGGCCCTCGAAGTGGGGTTCGATTATATGAAAAACAAGGGAGGAAAACCCTGATGGCGATTCAGCAAATTTCAATCAGTCTGGAGAATGTGCCTGGGAAGTTGTCTGAAGTTAGTGAAATCCTTGGACAAAATGGCATTAATATCATTGCCATCAGCGTGGTGGATGCAGCAGACATCAGCTCTATTCGGATCGTTGCGAACAATCCTCAGAAGGCCATTGAGGTATTGGAAAGCAATCATTACAATATCCATGTTACAGAGGTACTGGCCGCTGAAACACCCAATCATCCCGGGGGACTGAACGCAATCCTGAAACCATTAAAAGAAAAGAATATCAACGTTTCTTATCTCTATCCGGTTCTTGGAACAAAAGACAAATCGATCCTGATTGTGGGGGTGAACAACCTTAACCAGGCGCAGGAGGTATTAAAACAAAGCTGGGTCAAACTTATCGGCGAAGAACTGTACAACCTATAACTATGGGGGATTTGACCCTTTAACCTGGGGATTAATTTGCATATCAAAGAAAAGAGGGCGGCTTTTCAGGCCGCCCTCTTTGGCTTCACCCCTTGTGAGCTACGGTGAGCTACGATGCGTAGCTGTGCAACCCTGCAATCAGGTAGTTAACCCCGAAGTAGGTAAACAAGACAGCTAAGAATCCCAGAATTGAAAGGTAGGCGGTTTTTCTCCCATGCCATCCCCGGGTGTAACGGGCGTGCAGAAATGCCGCATAGATAAACCAGGTGATCAATGACCAGGTTTCCTTAGGATCCCAGCTCCAGTAACTCCCCCAGGCATAATTGGCCCACATGGCTCCCGTGATGATACCAATCGTCAAAAAGGGGAAACCGATGACAATCGATTTGTAGTTGGCATCATCCAGAACTCGTGACTCGGGGAGCCAGGAGATAGGTTTCCCTTCCCTCTTTCTCTTTGACTGAAATAGATACAAGATACTGACCACAAAAGCCGCGGCAAATGAGGCATAACCAAAAAAACACGTGGTAACATGAATTGTAAGCCAGTTGCTCTGGAGCGCCGGAATCAAGGGGTGGATCTTGTCACTGATACCGGGGATCAGGGAAGTAATGGCAATAGCAATGAAGGCCAGAGGCACAAAAAAAACGCCAATAGCCTTGCGTTTGTACCGCCATTCGAAGATCAGGTACATCAAAACCATAGTCCACGAAAAGAAGATGAGAGATTCATACATGTTAGATAAAGGGACATACCCATAGCCCGTGAGGTGGGTTTCGTGCCAGCGGAACCCAATACCGGCCGTGTGGATCAGGAAACCGATGATAAGAACTGTTGTTGCAATGGTTCCAACCTTTTTGTTTTTGAATGCCACGAAGGCCAAATAAAAGAGGGTGGCCACGATATAAATCATCATGGCAATGCCAAAAAGCTTAGAACTGATCATTGAAACATCGAGCATAAACGCTTTCCTTCTTTCTCATTTTTATCGATTAACACAATCATATCGAATAGTGGTTTAAGAACCCAATTTACTCGTGGTTTACTGCTGTTTCATCCTATTCATAACTCTTCTCAAAAAGCTTTTTCTTATAGTAACAACAAAATGGAAAATGTCAATCAATATATAACATCATTTCGGATAAACTTTAAATACAGGAGCGTCACACTGGTGCTCAGAAGCCTCCTGAATTTACCAATATGTGGTTGACTTTAACGCTTCCCGGGCCTATGGTTTTTTCAGATTGATCAGAATACACAAACCGGCAGGTTGGAGAGAAACGTTATGCCTAATAAAACATTGCCTTCCACCCCTCCACCCCCCTGCATGTCCCTGAAGGCTGCGATTCCGTATATCCTTTTTCTATCCTCCATCTTTTATCTCAATTTCATCTCCCGCATCATCTTTGCCCCTCTTTTGCCAACGATAGAAAAAGACCTCGGGATCAGTCATACCGAATCGGGATCCCTCTTCTTTTTTATCTCTATCGGGTACCTTGCTGGCCTTCTCTTTTCCGGGTTCGTGAACGAAAGGCTCACGCACAAAAATGTCATCTCACTCAGCGGTATTGGGGTTGGGCTGATCCTTTACTCCCTGGCAGCCCTCACCTCTTTCAGAACCATTGCCGCATGTCTCATTATTTTGGGATTTGTGGCAGGGCTTTACCTTCCCTCAGGGATCGCCACCATCACCCATCTCGTTTCTTCGGAAAACTGGGGCAAGGCCTTTTCCGTTCACGAATGGGCCCCCAACCTTGCCTTCATTACCGCCCCGATTCTGGCCGAGGTGTTCCTGAAATGGATGACCTGGCAACATGTCTTTTCTGTTATCGGGGCCAGCATCCTTTTTGTCGGTCTTTTCTACTTCAAATATGGTAAGGGGGGTCAATTTTACGGACAGGCACCAAAACTCAAAATCTTGAGGTCTCTATTCACTAACCGCAGCTTCTGGATTATGATTTTTATATTCGGGATAGGGATGGGGGGAAGCCTGGGAATCTACACCATGCTTCCCCTGTATCTCGTCTCGGAACGGGGATTCAGTGCAGGTTGGGTCAACACCCTGGTTGGGCTATCCAGAATATCCGGCCTCTTTATCACCCTCGTCTCTGGCTGGCTGACAGATAAGATCGGTCCCAAAAAGGCTATCAAACTCATTATTGTCACAAGCGGGTTAACCACAATCTCCCTCGGGCTCGTAAGAGGACCCTTTATCCTGCCCGTGATCTTCCTCCAGCCCCTTTTTGCAACCAGTTTCTTCCCCGCAGGGTTTGCCGCCCTATCCTTAATTACCCCCCATGAGATACAGAACGTCACTGTTTCCTTCACGATTCCCTTCAGTTTCCTCCTTGGTGGTGGTCTTATCCCTACACTTATCGGATTCATGGGGGATATGGGATCCTTTGGTATGGGCATCAGCTTTGTCGGCTTGATCACGGCAGGAAGTGTAATTACCCTACGCTTCCTCAGATTTCACGAAGATGCAATCCCTTTGTAAAAAATTGTTTCTAAGAGAAACGAATCGAACCAAAGGACCAAGCAAACAAATAGAACATATCTTTTCCCTTAACGACCAGATAGGTCTCTTGATTTCAGGCTATCGAATCAAAACAAATATCTTCTCTTGCCCTCGAAACGTCATTCAACAAAAAATTTACACAAATTGCTTGAATATTTCTAAAAGATGTTTATTTTTCCACTGTGAGTAAACGAAAACGATTAATGAGTAAAGAAGGATAGAGCGATGGGACGGACCATTTACTATAAGGCCTACAATGGAGTTAAGGCCATCAAGAGGTGGGTAATCCCTTACCTCAATTCCCGCATTCACCCCAATCAGTTCAGACCCATCTTGTGTTATCTCTTTACGGAATGGCAGTGCAATATAGATTGTCATTACTGCTTTCAATACAACAATAATCTGCCAGGGATGGATTTAGAAACGGCTAAAAGCGCGATAGACTGGCTTAAGTCAATAGGCTGCAGGGTGATCCCGATCATGGGCGGTGAGCCTTTAATGAGAAAGGACTTCATTCTGGAGGTTATCAGATATGGTGCTGAGAATGGCTTTTTTATGTATCTGCCCACGAACGGGTATCTTATGGACAAGGCCTTTATCGATGAGGTGGGTAAGGCAGGGGTAGCCGCCATAAACCTGGCCGTGGACTGCGTGGCCCCTCGGAAGGGCCTGCCTAAGGCTCTCCTTAATATTGAACCACAATTCAGGTACCTCGTTGAGCGTCAAAAAAAGTATGGTTATCTTACCTTCTTCAACATCAACATATGCAGAAATAATATTAAAGACGTTAAACTTCTCACAGAGATCGCACATCAAAATAAGATCGGCACCGATTATCATCTCAACGAGCCTCCTCACAGCTTCGTGGATACCAGCCACTATAAGCATCACGATGACATGCTTTCTATCACTCCGGAGCAGTATGATGAAGTCAGTGAGCTCTTAGACTGGCTTATCGACAAACAACGTCATGGCTGGCCAATGGTCAACTCCATCGAACACCTACAGGTCTTTAAAGAGAGGATGAAAGGTCGGATGAGACCGTGGGATTGCAGAGCCGGTCACAATGGGGCCCTTATAAGGCCAGACGGTAGCCTTTCACCTTGTTTCGATTTAATCACCTATGACCATGACTGGGGCAGAATCTGGGAACCGAAATTTGACGAAAGCGAGCTTCAGGCTGTCAAAAAGAAATGTATGCCCTATTGCTCTTCCACCTGTTTCTATACCATGGCTTATTATTATAATCTTCGTTCTGTTCCTCAATGGGTCATAAAACATATCAGAGTGGGCTAATTTCTCTAATATTATAAAAAGGTCCTTCTTTGTTTTTATATTATCCACCCATATGTCACTCAGCCGGCAGTACCCTCCCTCTCATTTATTACATATTTCTCTGTTGAACGCGGCTTATGATAACCCCCAGAACCTTCTTGCTTTTCCCTCTTCTATATCTATAGGGAATCCAGGTACCATCCACGCGCAAATCCATGAAAACCTTCTTGCCTTTCAGGCCATCCGTCGGAATGACGACCTCTTTCCAGCTCTTGTCTCGTATTTCGAGTCTCTTCACCAGTTCCCCATTGAGATAAACACGTAGGATCTGGGGCTTTTTCTCCACATCCGGTTTTTCAGAACACACACGGAATCGGATTACATCCCCTTTTACAGTAAGAACCTTCAACGCCCTGGATGAGGTCCACCGGTAAGGACGTTTATCCTTCCCTTTATGGGGGATCTCCCACCGGTAAAACCCCGCCTCGTAGTGATCGCTGATAGGCTCCGCCTTCACCCGCCATAGGCGGTAGCCAAAAAGGGCAAAAAATATCAGCGCGATGGTCGCCGCTTTCTTTTTCGTGAAAGGGATTTTCGGAATAACCGAATAAGACATGGCCGCGATCATCCCCAGAACCACCCAAAAGAGAACCCGAACCCCTGGAACCCAGAAGATATCCATAAAAAAAGCGTACACGAGCATCCCAGACAAGCTTGTTAACAACGCCGCGAGAAACCATTTTCGATCCCTCATTTGCGCAAGTTTAAATGCCTTGAATCCAACCCATAAGAATCCCCCCGCCAGCCATAGAAATCCGATCAACCCAAGAATCCCCCGCTCCACCAACATCTTGAGATACGTGGAATGAGGGCTGCCCTGATAATCATTTAACCAGCGACCAAAGCCAAGATATCTTTCGTATCTCCGCAT
>JALTIG010000110.1 GCA_027004185.1 bacterium
TCTCCGGCTCAAGAAGACGCCACAGGGCATAGTAGGGATAGTCCTTTCCCATGTGAGGGGTGGCGGTCAAAAGAAGCAAATGATGAGCATGCCAAGGAAGACGCCATTCCAGTTTACTTATATGGACTCCGGCAATCGCTTCGGCCAAGCAATAGCGGGTGGTCTTCCGGACTCGAAAGTCATTGCCCCTGTCGCACGAGAGTTTGTGAGCCTCATCAAAAACCACGAGCTCGTAAGGTTCGACCCCTTCTTCCCCAAGCCGAGCAAACATGCGTTCCCCGGCCAAGGTGTCAACACTTACAATCAAGCGGTCACTATCTGATCCGATAAAAGGGTTGCCATCCCGCGCATCTTTACCGCTTACGATTTTGAACTGAAGGCTGAACAAAGTAGCAAGCTCACGTTGCCAATTTCCTACTAATCCAGCCGGAGGAACAATAAGAACCCGCTTAAAGAGACGGCGCGAAAACATCTCGCGGATGTAAAGCCCTGTCATGATTGTTTTGCCCGCCCCAGCATCATCAGCCAGTAGGAATCGGAGCCGGGATTGCTTTAGCATATAGTCATAGACCGCGATGAGCTGGTGCGGCAATGGATCAATACTTGCAATCTCAGTGGCGAAAGTGGGGTTAGCAAGATGTCCGAAAGATAAACGCTCCCCCTCGACAAGGGTTCGAACAACCTCTGGGGCTGCGGTAAAATCCAGGACCGGTGGCTTATGTGGATAAGGCGGAGGTTCTGGTTCGGCGACCCCCTTGTTCCCCCGAGCGTCGTTCGAAAGCTCCAGCAAACGCGACCAGCAAACCGGCGAAGGCTTAGTTTTACCGTTTTCCCAGCGATTCACAGTGGCGAACGAGACGCCCAGTCGATCCGCTAGAGTCTTTTGCGTAAGACCGAGTGCCGCCCGGAGTTTCTTAATGTGCTCCGGATAGTCACTGCCAAGATCTTGTTCCATGTACTGAACATCGCTAATCGCCTTACTTCCATCTGTCATATGTTCATCGTGTGTTCTCATTTTAAGTAATATAACATGTGTTATATCTATTGTCAAATTAAAATGCCCCCAGATTTCCCACGAAGGCTGTGAGCGGCATCTCTTCCACCTACGAAGTGGCCATCAAAACTATCTTGATCAACGGGTGTTGGTCCATACTGAGCAGTAGCAGATACCCGATCATGGCAATGGGAAGGAATACTGCGAAGAAGAACCCCTCCATGATGCCATACCTGAAGCCAATGTTCATGAACTCCAGGGTCTCTTTAATGGTGGGGAAGTCCGAGGGGATATCCTGGCCCTTCTTCTCAATGATGTAGTACTGCTGAATCCTGGACAGAGCGTTCAGCAGGGTATTGGGCCTAAGAGCAAGGGCTGAGCTTTCCAAAGTAAGGGGGGGTAGAAGCTCCTGCCCCTGAGGGTCTGCCTGTGCTGTAGTTCAAAATTCCATCTCCACGGTTCTTCTACCTAAAGTTTTAGAAAGAGAAAAAAGAACCAAAAAATAGAAAAAAAGCTTGGGGCAGGCAAGAAAACGCTGCCTGCCCCAATCCATCAGAAGTAACAGAATAAAATCAGACAGATGGGTCCAATATGTGAAAAATGTGAGAGGACAATGGCTCTTGTGAGGGGGAAGGGTTAAGGGACCTATCTCGTCCTAAGAAGACACTCCTTCCCCTTTTTGGGGTACCCGGTACAAATGGAATATCTTCCCATCAGGGGTAATATAAACATCATCTGGCCCAACCCCTTCAAAAAACCTCTTGACCAGCTTTCGAGTAACTACTCTTCCTTCCTTGCCATTGACAATGACCCGCGTTTTGCCAGCTACTCTCAACGTGTAAACGCCAGAACCCTGGTCAAGCCAAACAAGTTTAAATCCAAGAAATTTCCCCCTCTTATCCAAAATCCTAACGCCCAGCAAAGGGATGACCCCCGGAGCTACCTCTTGCAGGGATACTCTGGCATATTTCTCCTTGCCCAGGGTTCTCCGCCCCACAAAAAAGAATTCCACGCTACCATCGTCTGTGCAAAATACATCCAAATTGGCCTTCCGCTCGTGTATGTAGCTTTGAAAAAGGAAGGATATAAGACTGCATGTAAGGCCTAAGAACTCTTCCCTTTTAGTAGCTACCATATTACACCTCCTGTAAAAAATATTTTCGGCGGGGCCGAAATAACTCCGATCCCACCTATTTTTTATATAACACATTTGACCATATTTGTCAAGAGGAAATGCAAATTTTTCAGCAAAAATTTTACATAGGGACCGCAATAGAGCATCTACTTGGCTGAGTAGTGTAAGAAAAGCCAATTTTTTGAGGGAGTTTGTCACAGAACAAGACAAGCATAAATCAGACAAATAAACAGCCAATATTCCAGCATAATACCACTAAAATAATAACATACTAACACTGATATTATTAATATTAATGCCAACCAATCTAAACATTAAACTAAATCCAACATTCTAATCCGTATTTAAATTAACTCAATACAAAATATAGACAAACAAACACCACAATACAAACCTTATCACATTAACATCTTTAACAGTCAAACTTTCTTATTAGATTTCGCATTATTCAATTTTTCTGATTTTATACTTCTTCTTTCCCCTTTTCCTATAACCCTTATATGAGGGGAGCGATGTAACGAGAAAAAGATTGCCTAAACACCGACCCCATAGACGCCTTGGCCGAATTTGTCCTGGCTGGTCAACACTGTCGCATCTCTTCCACCTACGAAGTGAGGTAGAGGCCTATGTAGAGCCTGTTTATACCACCTACGAAGTGGAATTAGCGAGGGAATTTCGCTGAAGGGGTTGGCTATTTCTAAGTCGTCGCCCACTGACCGGGGAAATGAGGCCTAGGTACCGGCCTTTTGGGGTGATGGTGATTCAGGGGAAGGTTTTTTATTGCCCGTCGGTCTAAAGGAACCTGGAGATTTCCTGAATCTGCTCGTCAGAATCAACCTAATGAGGGTTTGATACCCTATGTTATGTTTCACGGCCTCCTTCTTTATCTCGGCTATTAGATCTTCGGGAAGGCGCAGGGATATCTGTCTCATCTTCCTCTTCTTTTTCCACGCCTCGTAGTCCTCTTCTGTGAAAGGACTGGGAATTTCTTCTCCCCTCTCAATAAGCTCGGAGAAGTCCCCCTTGTCGTAATAAGCCCTGAGCTCTTCCAGCTTTTTAAGGTTTTCTTCCCTTTTTGCCATATCTCTTTCTCCAACTCGCTGAGATGCAATATATACCTCTTGTATATACAAAGCAACCTCTGGCTCTTCTTTTGCCATCAGCCAGGGCTCCGAAAGCTCCATTTTCTGGCGGATTTTCAGAGAATGCTTATAACTTCCTTTCGTTTTTCATTCGTATATGCTATTAAAAATTTATGGAGCCTTTGACACCCAAACAAAAGAGGGTCCTGGATTTTATCAGGGACTACGTGGACCAGTACGGCTATCCTCCCTCCATCCCCGAGATGGCCCAGACATTTGGCTGTGCCATCTCCACCGTCCATCAGCACCTCCAGGCCCTGGAGAGAAAGGGCTATCTGAAGCTATCCGGGAACAGGGCCCGGGGGTTGAAGCTCTTGGAGGACTCCCCCGGCGTGGGTGTGCCCCTAGTGGGCTACGTGGCGGCGGGCGTTCCCGTGGAGATCTTCGAGCACCCCTTCAAGGGCATCACTTTGTCCAGGGAACTGGTTCCCGACGGGTGCATAGCCTTCAAGGTGACGGGTACCTCCATGATAGAGGAGGGCATCTTCGACGACGACATCCTGGTGGTCCAAAAAAGGGAAAACATCAGAAAAGGCGAGCTGGCCGTTGTGGAGGTGGCAGACGAGGGAGTGACCGTCAAGCGCCTGGAGATGGACGGCGATACGGTGAAGCTCATCCCCGCCAACCTGAACCTCCAGCCCAGG
>JALTIG010000111.1 GCA_027004185.1 bacterium
TTTTAAAAACTAAAAAAGGAGGTGGGATTATGTCATTATTGGCACTTGTCATCGGAGTCATCGCCCTTGTTATCGCCGTTCTGGCCTATCAGAAAGCGGGGGGGGTCCGTGACTTGCAGGAACAAGCAGAAGCACTCCGCTTCGTGGCAGACAACCTGAGGGAAAAAACAGCTGACGCACTGGATAAACTGGAGAAAAGCCTTCGGAAACCAGAGGGGAAAAAGGAAAAAGAAGAAAAAACAGAAAAATAACGGCTCTAATCCGATCTATAAAGGAGGGGGATTTCCCTCCTTTTTTATCTTTCAAAATCGACGAAGGAGTTTAAAATGACTCTATCCCTGATCGTTACTTTCATCTTGATTCTACTGGTCACGGTTTTTGGTCTTCAGAACGGAATGCCCTTAAATGTCAAATTCCTTTTCTGGAATCTCCATACTTCCCTGATCACCGTCATTTTCGGGTCCAGCCTCATAGGAGCAGCAATCATTGCCATCCTGACTCTCCCGAAACTTGTTACCAAACACCTTAATGAAAAACGATTGACCAAAAAGTTGAACAGCATAACCCAACAAAATGGGAAGGGAACAAAACCCCCTTCCCCCCAAACAAATAGGGAATAAATTAAATACCTCAAGGGTTATTGCTCAAGGAAATCTTCCTGCCTTTCTCCCGTGTGATGGAGCAGGAAGTTTCTAACAGCATAATGGAAAGCGCCGAGGGCAAGCCTTGTACAATGCCGCTTCTCCTCCGGCAGACCACCCAGTGCATTGATAATATCCTCTTCATCCAAGTAAAGGGCATCATCTATCGATTTTCCCAAAACCAGGTCGCATAACTGGCCCGCTGAGGCAAGAGAGCCCCAGCATCCCTTAACGAGATACCTGATATCCGTAATATGGTCACTTTGCACCTTGATGAAAATTTCTATCCTATCCCCGCAGGAAGGGTCTCCCACGGCACCTCTGCCATCAGCATCTTCCATCTCTCCCATCAGTTTTGGTTCATTCACGTAACGGGTAATCCTTTCACGGTCCATTTTTTCACCTCGTAATTTCGTAATAGATTTCATTCCTCTGACGCCTGGCCAATACCCTTTCTTCCCTTAAAAGCTCTGTAAGGTATTTCTCCACCTCATGGAGATGCAGCCCAAGGCTCTGGCTCATCCCCTGGGCCGTCTCTGGCCTGCGCCGCAGAAGATTTAAAATCTCCTCTTCTGTACCTTTATGATAAGCGGGAATGTTCGATCTGTCAAATGCAGCGATCACCTCTGCCCGCGGCCCAAGATATGCCCTGATATCTTCCAAGCGAGTCCGGGACAAGGGCTGTGCGCTCACCTCCGAAGGCGGCCTTATCACCGTATTCAGCTGGATTTTATCCGGCCCTATCCCTTCCAGAACACGCTTCAGGGCTGCAAGGTCTTCCTCACGATCATTAACCCCTCGGCAGAGAAGAACCTCCACCCACAACTTCCCTTTATATTCACCTCTGAAGGCCTTTAAACCATCTATGATCTTTGAAACCAGCAGACTAGCCACAGGGCGATTAACCGCCTCAAAGCTCTCCGTCGTGACCGCGTCAAGAGACGGAACCACATAATCAGCCGGCAAAAGATCCTCCCGAACCTCTGGATCCCACAACAAAGAGCCGTTGGTAATGACGGCCACAGGGACCGAGGTCAATTCCTTCAAAAAACGGATCAATATCCCTATATCTTTATGAAGAGTGGGCTCTCCGGATCCTGAGAATGTCAAGATGTCTACACGATTTATGTTATCCGGACTACGTAAAAATTCCTTAATTTCTCGTTTGATCGCCTCCGTAGGATAATACGCCTTCCGTTTTAAGGTACGATGGGTGGTCTTGCCAATCTGGCAATAGATACAATCATAGCTGCACACCTTCTTAGGGATTAGATCAATCCCGAGAGAGGCACCAAGCCTCCGGGATGGCACCGGACCATACAAATAGCGATAGATCATTTTCCTCTCCCCTTGCTATTTTTGCTCTTGATTTCTCACGTTATAATCAATGATCCAAGTAGAAAATACCTGTCCATCTTAGTTAACAACCTTACGGCATCGTGTAAAAAAAGAATCTAACTCTGCTTCTCTCCCTTCAGAAAGGCCATAATCTTTTGAACATCCTCCCAAACCTCTCTCTTCTTCGCCGGATTTCTCAGCAGAAACGCGGGGTGAAACGTAGGGATTAGATAGATTCCTTCCCGCCAAGGATAAAGATTCCCCCTGAGCTTTGAGATAGGCGCCTTGGTTTCCATCAGGTTCTGAAAGGCAACGCCACCGAGGGCACAGATAACCTTGGGACGGACAATCTCGATCTGCTTCAAAAGAAAAGGCATACAGGCCTTGACCTCGTCAGGTTCTGGATTCCGATTATTGGGAGGACGGCACTTTACGATGTTTGCAATATAGACGTCGGAGCGTTTCCGGTTCATCGCGCTGATAATACGGGTAAGCAGCTGTCCAGCCCGTCCCACGAAGGGACGCCCTTGAAGATCTTCATCCCGTCCCGGGCCCTCACCCACGAACATCAGCTCCGCCTGAGGATTCCCCTCCCCAAAAACGAGATGCGTCCGCCCCTTAGCAAGCTTGCAGCGCGAGCAGTTCTTCAACCTTTCTTCAAGCTCATTCAGGCTTCGAGCGGCATTTTCCCTTTTTTTCATAGGCTCAGGTGATATAGACCTGGGTTGCTTCGTCATGAAGGGCTCCTTCCGGATAGGGAGGGTCTCAATCCCCACCTGTTCAAGGAAATGGAGAGCGTCGAGGTACCCCTTTAAAAGGGGGGTCAGAACATCCATAGAGGAATCGTAAGTTTCAAATGTCATAGGGCTTTACCAAAAATTCCCGGATTTTCATATTAAAAAACATGTTTGAAGGCTGGGGATAGACTATCACGGCTGTGTCAGCTCCTCGGCCCGTCCCGGCTACAGCAATGACATCTCTTATAGGGATTAGACCTGCATCCGCAGCCATTGCAGTAATCTCTGCACAAACCTTTACGCCCTGTCCAAGGATCCTCAGAGTGTTCGCCACCAAATCCTGCTCGCTGCCACCGAACTTGTCGCGAATTGCAGTCCCCAAGCTGCGCAAAACCATCGTTCCGATAAACACAATCCCCCCAAGGGATTCAATCTCTCCCTTCTTTTCTGGATCGAATTCCTGAACCCCCGGCATTTTGAACCCTGTATTGTGTGCCACAACAACAAGATTCAAGCTTGTTCCCTGTATCCTGCGAGCGCAGTGCACACCGGTATCCCCCCTTGTTGAAGCCACAACAAGATGCGTTATCCCTCGTTCTTTAGCTGCACTCACAGCGAGCTCAAGGGTGGCTTCTGTGTTGGCAGGCCCCGGTTTTTCAAATATCATCGGCTGTTACCTCCTTCATGTTCTAAGGGTTGCACGATAACGCAAGGGTTTGAGAATAAACCTCAGCGCATCCAGAACCGACAAAAATACTACATCCGCTGCTTGAATTGCAGCCGTGGCAGTTCCTTCCTCCCCGATTACACATAATCCTAGCTTTGCCTCATGAAGCATAAGTCGATCATTGACCCCATTCCCAACGGCAATGACATGGTCCCTCCCCAGGGAACGGATAAAATCCGCCTTTTCAACAGCTGTATCTTCTCCTTTCAGCCTTTCAATCACAACGGGAAGGCGCTCCGTAGCCTTCGACACGTTTCCCCTTGTATCCGCTGTAAGGACATGGATGGTTAGTCTTTTCCCCAAAAGGCAGATGGCATCTTTCACCTTATTGTGGATATGACCATCCTTGGCAATCGTTCCGTTGAAATCCAACACCAGGTGAGCAATCTCAAGCAGCTCACGTCCCGGGATCTCCATTTTAATCATCGTCCTTTGCTCCTTTATGCGTCATGAACCATCGAACCCGATCGTAGAGAATCATACCCGCCGCGACCGATACATTCAAGGAGGTTACAGGACCAGTCATAGGGACAGAAACAAAATGATCACAATGAGAGCTCAGGAGGGGGCGAATACCCTTTTCCTCACTCCCCATGATAATGGCCGCCTTTTCAGACCACATCGTCTCCCATACAGGGGGAGCCTTTTCTACACGGGCACCATAAACCCAAAACCCCTCCTGTTTAAGATGTTTCACACTTTGCACCAAGTTGGCCTCTCGTAGTATAGGAAGCGTTCCCACGGCTCCGGCCGATGTCTTCCACACTGTAGGGGTAATCTGGGCACTCCTGTTCTTAGGTAGCAGAATCCCCTGGCAATCCAGGCAAGAAGCCGTTCGAATAATAGCCCCGAGATTGTGAGGATCCATAATCCTATCAAGAATCACAAGCGTGGAAAAATCTCGTTTGACCTGCGAGGACAACCATTTCTTCAGGGTGAAGTACGTGATAGGGATTACGTAAGCCCAGATACCTTGATGGGACCTCAAATCGGAAGGGGCATCACCCGGCGAAACCGCCAGAACAGGAATCTGGTGAAACCTTGCGGTTTCAACGAGCTTCAAGATCTTTGTAGAAAGAGGTTTCCTCTGGACATAATAGACGCCACGAACTCGACCAGGAGTAACATTCAAAAGAATCTCCACCGGATGAATGCCATATACAAGGGTCATGCAAGGTCAGCCCTTAGGAGCGCCAGGATCTCTTTTGCCGTCTCTCCCGGGTTGGAAGTATTGAGAAGGGATCGTCCCATCACAATGAGATCGGCACCCGATGCCAGGGCCTCTTTTGGTGTTGCCACTCTCCGTTGATCGTCCTCAGGCTGGGGGGCAAGACGGATCCCGGGTGTCATGATAAGAAAATCATTCCCCAGGGTCTTACGTAGAGTGGATGCCTCTAAAGGGGAGGCAACAATCCCATCCATTCCGGCCTTGATGGCTAGGTCAGCAAGATGCAAAACACTTATCTCCATGGGTGCTGTAATCCCTATCTCCTTTAAGGTCGTAGCATCCATGCTGGTGAGAAGTGTCACGGCAAACAGGTGAGGAGGAGGGTGTCTCATCTCCCGGGAGATTCGATCCACCGCTTTCCGAGCAGCCTCAAGCATACGCCGCCCGCCCAGTGCATGAAGGGTCATCCCCCAGATCCCAAGCCGCGTGGCCTCCATAACAGCCTTTTCCACAGTATTGGGAATATCAAAAAATTTAAGATCAAGTAGACAACGCCCCCCTAAGCTGTGAACGGCGGTCACGGCTTCTGGCCCATGAGCCACAAAAAGCTGCTTTCCCACCTTGAATAACACCTCTTTCATCGGGAAAAGATTGATTATCTCCTTAACCCTGGACAGGGTTGTCACGTCCAGCGCCACCACCAATAGTGGAAAATCCCTTTTCCTTTCCATGATGGTCACTCTATACCATGCCTTCCTCCCTCGTTCAATAATATCCCCCATCTCCGAATGCTCCTTCTAAGTTTGACACTTTATCAACTTTCATGTTAGGTTTCCTAAAAAGGAGGAGTATATGACAGACGTTGATTTTTCAATAAAAGAACCAGCTTCAATCGAAACTTCCACTGGGAAAGGGGATGAAAATCTGGCAAGTGAAAAAAGGGCTTCAGACGACGTCGTGTTTCTGGTCCTGGCCTATTTTGGGATCTTTGCTCTGATCCCCTTTTTCGTGGTCAAGGATAGCGAGTATGTCCGATGGCACGCAAAGCAGGGCCTCGTGCTGGTAGGGTTTGAAATTGTTCTCTGGATAGCCTTAATGATTATAGGGTTTATCCCGATTCTCAACATCATCTTTGCCTTTTTGGGATTGTTCATCTGGTTTGGGATCCTCATCTTGCATGTCTTCTGCATTATCAGGGCCCTAAAAGGAGAAAAGTGGCACGTACCTGTGTTAGGAAAGTATGCCGATAAATTCTAAAAAATCCGGTGAGATCCCTCTCCTATCATATTTATTTATATAATACCTTCCTTAACAAAGAAATTACCCATTCAGCCACAGGTAGGGTTGATGCTTGACTCGTTTAAAAATGTGGTTATTTTTTTGATGGAAAGAAAAAATGAAAAATGGAGGTGGTGAAAATGGCACTGGTAAGATGGGAACCCTTTCAGGATTTGCTTGCTATTCAAGAAAGAATGAACCGTCTTTTTGACGAAACATTACAAAGAACCCGTTCACGGGAAGAAGAAGATATTTCAGCTGGTCTCTGGGCACCGCCTGTAGATATCTACGAGACAGAGAACGAGATTGTCTTAAAAGCGGAGTTACCTGAGATCGAGCAGAAAGATATTGACATCAAGGTTGAAGATAACACCTTAACCATTAAAGGTGAACGTAAGTTTGAACAGGAGACCAAGAAAGAAAATTATCACCGCATTGAACGGGCATATGGCAAGTTCAGCCGATCCTTCTCTCTACCCAATACGATCGACCAGGAAAAGATCAAGGCATCCTACAAGGATGGGATCCTGAAACTGGTCATGCCGAAAAAGGAAGAAACTAAACCAAAACAGATTACAGTAGAAGTCAAATAACCGTAATCCCTAACAGGGCGAAAGGGGGGAAGCACATTTTCCTCCCTTTCTTTTTGCCCCCATCTCCTATTGTCAATGCCCACGTTAACTCCTCACATCCCACGTCAATCATACTCCCTCACTTTTTCTCTTCCCCAACTTCGACTCCGTTCCGTTCCAGATGCGTTGAATGTTCGCACGGTGCTTAAGGATAATCAGGATCGCCATAAGACAGGCGAGAAGGATGTACGGACGCAGGTAGCCACATGTCCAGCTCCAGAGGGGAAGAAGGGCGCTGGCCGTGATAGATCCCACTGATACCATGCGGGTAATCCATACCGCTATGAGGAAGCAGAGAAGCGCAATAACCAGGGCTTTGGGCATCAGAATCAGCGTGACCCCGATAGCCGTGGCAACCCCCTTTCCACCCTTAAACTTCAGGTAGAGGGGAAAGAGATGTCCCAGGAAGGCGCTAAAGCCGACCAGAGCAATAAGATAAAGGTTTTCGAGAACAAGAGAGGCCATGAGGGTGGGGATAAGACCCTTGAGGATATCAAGGAGAAGGGTTGCGATTCCCAGCACCTTCCCTCCGCTGCGCATCACGTTGGTAGCACCAATGTTACCGCTGCCTATTTTCCGAGGATCCGGTACCCCGGTTAACTTAGCAAGGACGAGCCCGCAGGGGACGGACCCCAAAAGATACCCAAAGATGGCCAAGCCAAACCCACTTGTCGGGATAATCTGCCTCCCCTCCCCGCTTTCAATGATTTCTTTTCAGTTACCATTAAACGAGGGCGGTTTCAAGAGAGGGGATATATGGTACTATCCATTTGATCTGTAGATCTTGCAGTACAGGCCTCTCAGGTTTATGGAACCAAGCTCCGGGTTGAACGGAGGGCTATCGTCGGTCAATATATCTACATTGGCCATGCACCAGCCGAATCCCTCTGCGGGTCTAGCCTCTGGGAACCACCACGCGTAATCGACACCGAGAACCTTCGGATGCACTTCATCACTAATGCATGCCGTTTGCTGGATAGCGCCCCTGGGCGTTTCAATTGTAACAGAATTCCCTTCTCTTATCCCAAGCGTGTACGCCGTTTCCGGGTGGATCAACACAAGGGGTTGGGGATGAAGCCCGGAGTGATGGGATTTGCCTCTCACCCGAATGACGGTAAGCAGCAAATTTCCATGTCGTAAGGATGTAAGGATATTCCCCGGCCAGGTCCGGATGCAAGATAGAAATCTCCGACGGTTCAATATAAGTGGGAAGGGGATCAAATCCCCAAGCCTCCAACTCCTAACTATAAAGTTCAACCATTTGGGTGGGGGTGTCAAACCCATTTATCTCATAATTCCGGTAGTTCAGCGTACCCCGGACAAAGCCGATATGGCTCAACTCGCCAAAGGTAATACCAAATAGTTTCAGGATGAAATCGAGACAGGTTTATTCAGTATCTCAGAAGGCATCCCTGTAACCGAGGCGCCGCAATAGGTCACGCAATATTTCGTAGTCGGAGTGGCAAGCGCTGTTCTTCGTGCGTCAATAACGATGAGATGAATCCCCTGCCTTCTTGCCTGGAGAAGCTGTTCATGTGCATGAAAAAGGCTCGTGTCAATATATTTCCCCCACAAGACAATATACCGGGGTGGGAAATCATAGTCAGTAATGGCATAAAACAAAGGGCATAGATTTTTAACTCCAAAACGAATACTGTATCTTATGAGTAAGCCATGAAAAATGTAGATGTCCGTTGGAAGCAGCGCTTCAGCCATTACCGAAAGGCATTGTCGAAATTGGAAGAGACAGTCAACCTTACCCAAGAACGCCCCCTTCCCGATCTTGAGAAACAGGGGCTAATCCAACATTCGAATATATATATGAACTGGCCTGGAATGCTACAAAAGTCTTTCTGTGGGAGCGAAGAACCCTCAATCTATACGGTTCCAAAGATGCCGTTCGCGATGCTTTCAAGAGGGGTCTAATCAAAAATGGTGAAACATGGATGAACATGATCAGAGATCATAATCTGACATCTCACACCTACAATGAGGAGATCACTTTCAAGATTGATACCTCTACTTTGGATGAATATTTTAAAATGTTTAAACTGTTTCAAGTCAAAATGAGCGAGCTTGAAAGAGATAAAGAAATATGAAATACGGATTGCCAGAAGAAACGGATATCGATCTGACGCTAGTGAGTGGAGAAACGCTGACTCTATCTATATTCATCAAAACTATGGATGATATTGACGACCTACTGTTACCCTACGAAGTCGATCTCTCCATCTTGCACCTAATCCCCAATCAGGAGGTCCTTGCCCATATCCGGCGCGTGGGTATTCTCTTTTAAGAAAAGATAGAATAGGAGAAGTAGCTTGAATCCGGTAAGCTTCACAGATTGCACGAATTAACTATTCATATTAAAAAATCATGAGCTGAGTATTTATTAAAAATTGGATTTTTCTGGCTAATGAATCCCTTTAGGTTTATTATATTATGCAATGCAAAATGGCTGCATAAGGGTAAGGGTGTTTATGATGGGGAAAAGATGCTTCATGATCTTGATGCTTGTGCTCTTTTGCATTCTTTTTTTGGCGGATGTGGAAAACACCAGGGCCATTTATTCGGGGTCCTCCCAGGTTCCAAAATCTCTCAAACAGAAGCTTGTTCAATCTGGAATATCTCAAACTTACGTGCACCGAATGCTTGTTTCCTCAAGGGTTTCAGTTGATTTTGGTATTATTCTCAAGAACCTTAGGCATCATGAAAAAAAGAGGGATTATAAGACCTTTTTGTCTAAGGACGAACTTGATCGAGGCAGGAAGTTTCTCTCTCTTCACAGAACCCTCTTCCAAAATGTAGAAAGGCGATACAGAGTGCCGAAGGAGGTTCTGACGGCGATTCTACTTGTGGAATCTTCGCTGGGAGAACTTCGGGAAAAGTACCGGGTGTTGGAGGTTTATGTTTCACTTGCCTCTTTGATGGACCACGGGATTCAAGAAGAAACCTTTCAAAGGATGCGCATGGAAGGAATGGATGTACAGAGGATTGATTTTTTGCATCATATTCGGCGGAAGACTGCCTGGGGGCTACGGCAATTAATCTGCCTGCTACGCTTAGATGAAGAGAGAAAGATAGATGCGATCCATTTAAAGGGATCGTGGGCGGGTGCCTTTGGTATACCACAGTTTATACCAACGAGTTTTGAGCGTTACGGTGTGGACTGGGATAGAGACGGACAGGTGAAGCTGAATCATCTTCCCGATGCAGTGGCCTCCGTGGCGTATTACCTAAAAGTCAACGGATGGAAAGATAAATTGGGCATTAAAGGTGCACGGAGTGTGATAAGAAGATACAATCATAGCACACCATATGTAGAAACAATTATGGAAATTTCGAAAAAACTTCAAAGATAGAACCTGGAGCGGGCAACGGGACTCGAACCCGCGACCCCAAGCTTGGGAAGCTTGTGCTCTACCAACTGAGCTATGCCCGCATAAATACCGCTTGACCTATATCACCCGGTTGATTAAAAGTCAATTATATTATGCACCAGAAAAACATTATAAGTCTTTAACGGGGACAAAAGGGCTATGTTTCTCTGGGGTGTACTCCCACTATAAACGTGTAGCGTAAGACTCAAGGAGGAGGAGATGAAAAGATATGTCACAGCAGGTATCCAGATAGCTCCTATCTTATATGACATTCCGGGTACGATTGAGAAGTGTCTCACCTATCTTGAAACAGCAGTTAAGGAAGGTAAGGCGTCACTGATCGTGTTTCCTGAAACCATCACCACTGGATTTGACCCGGGTTGCCCAGTGGAGGAACTATATGAAAAGGTAGACACACTTCCTGGGAAGCTCTCTAAAAAGATTCAAGGGGCAGCCCGGAAATTGAAGGCTCACGTGGTCTGGCCTACCTATGCACGCGGTGATACGCCGGGTAAGGTTTACAACGCGGCTGTCCTGATCGACGATCGAGGAGAGGTTATCGGAGTTTATCACAAGACCCACCTCTTTCCGACTGAGCGTTTAAGTGGTGGAGGGTGGACAACCCCTGGCCGAGAAATCAGAAGTTTTGAGACCTCTCTTGGGAAAGTGGGTATCATGATCTGTTATGAAGGCGATTTTCCGGAAATCGCCAGAGTCCTTGCCGTTCAGGGGGCTGAAATCATTGTGAGACCTTCGGCCTTCTTGCGGAGTTTCGATGTTTGGGAACTGACCAACCGTGCCCGCGCCTATGACAATCATGTTTATGTGGTGGGGATTAACATTGTGGGAAGCGATGCTGGGGGAAATTATTACTTCGGCAACAGCATGATTGTCAACCCTATCGCCCATCGACTTGCTCAAGCGAGGGGGACGGAAGAGATTATTTATGCCGAGATGGATCCAGATCCTATTAGATACGTAACTTGGGGTGCAAAATCTCCCATGATCTTTGATCACCTTGAAGACAGGAATATCGCCCTCTATCATGACATCCTAAAAGAGGCGAAAAGCCCTTTCGAACCTTTTAAGCGGATTCCATACAAATAGAGTCTCAAGACAGAAACTCAATCTCCGCATCTCTTTCCCCATAACCCTTGTTATGGCTTTTTTTTAGAATGAACCATTCATCTGACAATTTCACAATACACGTTTATGAAAGATCATACCTGAGAGGAAAATTTCTTGAGATATTTTAAAAAAATACCTTGACAGAATGAAATTTTGCTGTTATTAAGAACAATATGCAATATTAAAGGAGAATAAAAATGGATAATGATAGAGAGTCCTCAAGAAAAATCACCCGTCAAACGGTACAGAAAAAGGCTGTAAAACAGGTTTTGATGGAGATAGGGAACCATCCGACAGCTGATGAAGTGTACGAGGTCGTGCGAAAGCGGGTTCCGCATATCAGCTTGGGTACTGTGTATCGGAACCTTGAAATGCTGGTTGAGAATGGGGAGGCTTCAAAGGTTGATATAGGGGAAGGGAAAAGACGTTATGATTCCCGGGTGGATAGACATTTCCATTTTCGCTGTCTACGATGTGGGCGTATTCTGGATATTCCTCCGATTTCATTTTCCGATATAGAGTCAGGTTCTTTGGGGGAGAGTGGGTTCAAGATTACCGGAATACAGATTGTCATTGAGGGGATCTGTGAGGAGTGTTTAAAGAAGCAAGGAAGGACCTCACATACTAATGCTGCTGTGTAAACGTGCTGGAAAACTAAATGTTTTAAACTAATAACGCTTACTACAAGGAGATTTAGAATGGATCGTTTAAAAGGAACGGAAACAGAGAAAAATTTACTGAAGGCCTTTGCCGGGGAGTCCCAGGCAAGGAACCGCTATTCCTATTTTGCCTCACAGGCAAAAAAGGATGGCTATGAACAGATTGCCTCCATCTTCGAAGAAACAGCGAACCAGGAAAAGGAACATGCCAAGCGACTCTTCAAATTCCTTGAAGGAGGGGAGATAGAGATTACTGCCGCGTTCCCAGCCGGAGTGATCAGGTCCACGCTTGAAAATCTGAAGGCGGCTGCAGCTGGAGAACATTATGAACATACGGAGATGTATCCCTCGTTTGCGGAAGTTGCTGAAAAAGAGGGATTCAATGATATCGCCGCGGTTTTTCGGGCAATTGCAATAGCGGAAAAACATCATGAAAAACGCTATCTTGCTCTCGAAAAAAATATTGAAGGGGGGGAGGTATTCAAACGTGAAGGCAAGGTGGTGTGGCACTGTCGGAACTGTGGTTTCATCTATGAAGGGACGGAGGCCCCAGAGATCTGTCCTGCGTGTGCGCATCCTCAGGCCTTTTTTGAGCTCCTCGGAGAGAATTATTGAAATGCGTTTGGTTCCCTTTGTGCTTGCCAAGGCTCTTATGGGAGTTTGATTTGTAGACAACGTGTTAAAGGAAATGGGGATCTAATGTTAACCATTCAAACAATATAAAGGAGGATTCAAGATGACAGAAAAACTTCAGATTTACAAATGTGAAAAATGTGGGAACATCGTAGAAATGGTTCACGAAGGGAAAGGTGAGCTTGTTTGCTGCGGCGAACCGATGAAGCTTTATGTGGAAAACACGGTAGATGCTGCAAAGGAAAAACATGTTCCTGTAGCGGAGACTTCTGGGGGGACCATAAAGGTCAAGGTTGGCAGTGTGACCCATCCCATGGAGGAGAAACACTACATCGAATGGATCGAGGTTATTGCGGATGGGAAGGCATATCGCCAGTTTTTAAAGGCTGGAGAAGTCCCAGAGGCAACGTTTAACCTGAGCGCGGATAGCTTCACGGTGCGTGCCTACTGTAATCTTCATGGACTATGGAGGGCATAAGCCATGCTGAACAAAGAAATGGAAAGAGCTCTGAACGATCAGATCAACGCGGAGTTATATTCCGCATACCTCTATCTTGCGATGGCAGCCTACTCCGAATCCATTAACCTTAATGGTTTTGCCAATTGGATGAGGATACAGGCGCAGGAGGAACTGACCCATGCCATGAAATTTTATGATTTCGTCTATGAACGTGGAGGGCGCGTGGTCCTTTCCGTGGTGGATGCTCCCCCTGAGACGTGGGATTCACCACTGGCCGCCTTTGAGGGAGCTTATGAACATGAATGCAAGGTTTCGGCCATGATCAACGATCTGGTGGACCTTTCAATAAAGAAGAAGGACCACGCTACAAACAACTTTCTCCAATGGTTCGTCAGTGAACAGGTGGAGGAAGAGGCCTCGACCGATGCGGTGGTACAAAAACTGAAGCTCATTGGGGACCAAGGGAATGGGATTTTCATGCTTGACCGGGAGCTGGGACAGCGTGTTTTTCACGCACCTGCATCAGAGGGTGAATAGGGAAAATTGTCTATGGAAGGGCGGATGCCCCTCTCATAACCTTAAATTTCTGAGGAGAGGAAAATGGCCAAGGTTCTAATTGCATACGCGACCCGAACAGGGCAGACAAAAAAAATAGCTGAGGCGATCGCAGAAGGGTTGAAATCAGAGGGTATCGAGGCAACCCTGGAAAACATCAATAAAATAAAGAGTGCAGGCGACCTCGAAGGGTATGATGGGTATGTGTTTGGGGCTGCTACCTATCATGGGGAGATGATGGGGCCCATGAAGACGGCGCTCTTTTTGGTTGAAAAGGCGGGTTTGAAAGGAAAGGTTGGAGGTGCATTTGGCGCCTTTGGGTGGAGCGGTGAGGCACCAGGACGGATCTTCGATACCATGAAAAATATTTTTGAAATGGACATGGTCAGCGGCCCTTTGAGGATTAAGAAGGTTTCCATTGGAGACGGCATGCAGAAGGCCCACGATTATGCGAAAGAGATTGCTGCGAAACTGGGTTAAAGGATAACCTTTCATCCTAACCATTAAGAAGGGAGATTAGCTAATGGCAGAAGAAGTTATTGGGTGTGGAAAGCCGACCGGCTCCGTAGTTGGGGCATCGGCACCGGAAAGCCAAAAATCGACACCAACAGAACAAAGGGAGGTTCAGATGGTTACAGTTAAGGTTGGAGGAAAAGCGCCGGATTTCCAGGCACCCGCATATTACAAGGGGAAATTTACAAGTGTCAAGCTCTCGGATTATCTGGGGAAATGGGTCTTGTTATGTTTCTACCCCGGTGACTTTACCTTTGTTTGACCTACCGAATTGTCAGCGGTCGCTGACAGATACCAGGAGTTTCAGGACCTGAGCGTAGAAGTTATTTCCGTTAGTGTGGATAGTATGTTTGTACATAAGGTTTGGGACGAGGAGGAACTGGCCAAGATGGTTGACGGCGGGATTCCCTTTCCTATGGCCTCCGATGGCGCCGGAAATATCGGAAAGGTTTATGGTGTTTATGATGAGGCGGGTGGGGTGGATGTACGCGGTCGTTTCATTATTGACCCGGACGGTGTTGTTCAAGCAATGGAAGTTCTAACACCCCCCGTCGGCCGAAAGGTGGACGAGGCACTGCGCCAGATCAAGGCCTTCCAGCTCGTTCGTGAGACCAAGGGGGCTGAGGCAACACCATCTGGCTGGGAACCGGGTCAGACAACCCTCAAGGTCGGACCAGATCTGGTTGGAAAAGTGTGGGAGGTTTGGAAGCCCTAACCGGCCCAGGATTAATCCACTATATGACGGGGGGATTCCCCCCGTCAGCGCTTTTATCAGGAAGGAGTTTTTAGAATGAGAAAGGTACTCATCGCGTATTACAGCAGGAGCGGACACACAGAGGAGATGGCAAACTATATTGCCGAAGGTGTCAGGATTAAGAGATGCAAGGCAGAGGTAAAGCCAATCTCTGAAATCAGGAACGAGAAGGATCTCAAAGGGCATGATGCTTACCTCTTCGGCTGTCCTACCTATCACCGGGATATGACAGCCAACATGAAATCACTCCTTTTCCTTGTAGAAAAGGCAAACCTGGAAGGAAAGCCCGGCGGCGCGTTTGGGTCCTATACCCATTCAGGGGATGCACCACTTGAGATCTATGAGACCATGGAATACGTTTTTAAGATGAAAATGACGGATCTCGGTTCTTTCAGGCTGAAGGAAGCAGAGATAGGAAACAACATCAAGTCCTGTCAGGATTATGGTGGGGTCATGTGCGAAATGCTTACAGCGTAATGAATGAGAGATCGTTAGGGGGTTTGATGAAGGTCCTGGCGGTTTTGTTCAACCTTTAACAGGGAGGTGCCAAATGTTGTATCCATTGTTTCAATGGCATGGGGTTGGCAATGGGATGCTGAGGCGGTTATTGCCACCTATCATATTTTGCCTAGTCACCTTGCTGTAGGTGCGTTTTGGATTACCTATTTTATGGAGCGAAAGGCGTATCAGGAAAACGACATGGATATGCTTGAGTTTCTTAAAAAATATAGCCTGCTTGTTTTGATCTTCTGTTTTGTCACCGGTTCTTTGACGGGTGCGGGAATCTGGTATGCCGCTACCATTATCAGCCCACGTGTTATCTCCGGCCTAATTCACAACTATGTCTGGGGATGGGCTACGGAGTGGGTGTTTTTCTTGATCGAAATTGTCACAATCTATACCTATTATTACACCTTTAAAAAGATTTCTCCCAAGGCCCATATGCGGATCGGCCTCATATACGCCATATCGGCGTGGTTGAGTATGGTCATCATCACGGGGATCCTTGGGTTCATGCTGACGCCGGGGAAATGGAGCCAGACGGGAGGTTTCTTTGACGGGTTCTTTAACCCCAGCTACTGGCCACAGCTCTTTGTACGAACGGCCTTCATGTTTGTTGTGGGTGGAACCTATGCTGCCATTGTAGCCAGTTTCATCAAGAACCCCCACGTTAAGGAGAAGGCGATGAAGGTTGCTGCCAAGTGGGGGATGGGTGGTCTGGTTATTGGTGGGTTATTTACCATCTGGTATTTCTTCAAGATTCCTGGACAGTCAAGGGCTATTATCTTTAACGATCTGACATTTACCCAGACGATGTTCAAGATCGCGATCGTGTCAGGGGTGCTTCTCTTCGTCTATTTTGTGATCTGGTGTCTGAAACGGTCTCGTACCGCAATCCCAATTATAGCGATTATTGCCATGCTGATCCTCTTTGTAGGGATCTGCGCTGGAGAAACCATTCGCGAAATGGCTCGACGCCCTTACCTCATTCCTAACTATATGCTGAGTAACCAGATGATCGATCACGATATGAAGGCAAAAGGGATCAAGAGCGAAGTGGCAAAATTTGACAGGGAAGGAGTGCTTAAGAATTATTATTTTGCTCCGAATAGTGTAAAGAAGATCGACCAGACAAACTACATGGCAGCAGGCCGCATTCTAACGAAGCTTGAATGTATCAGTTGCCATACGGTGGCAAGGGACGGGTTCTTTTCCATCCCGAAGCTGATGGTGAAATTTGGGGCGACTTCGCCTGAAGATATTTGTGACTTTCTTGATTCACTCGGGGTTTATGATTACATGCCGCCGTTTGTGGGTACGGAAACAGAGAAGAGGACCATGGCTGCCTATATCGCCTCACTGGTCAATCCGGACATGAAAGCGGATCCGGCTTGGGTTCTTGGCAGCAAATAACTTCCCATGTAGGATAAAGGAGGATATCCAATGGATCTATCACAAGTATTAAACGGATTACGGGATCCCATGGGGGTGCCGTTTTATCCATGGTTTTTTCCAGGTGCTGATGGTCCTGACATTTGCTCTTCATATAATTTTTGTGAATCTGGCCATTGGTGGATCGTTCATGGCTGTCTATGAGCATTATAAAAAGGGAGAGCCCAATAAAAAACTCTCGAGATTTCTGGCTCGGGCCACCACGGTGAACCTTTCGGCAGCCGTAGTACTCGGCGTGGCACCGCTGCTATTTGTCCAGGTGGTGTATGATCCCTTCTGGTACGTTTCCAATGTTCTGTCAGCTTGGTGGGCGGTGGGATTTCTCTGTTTTGCTACCATAGTGTTCCTTGCCCTATATGCCTTCTATTTGAAACGTAATCCGGAGAGTGGAATGAAAGGGTTTGGTTTCCTTGGGTGGTTGACCTTTGCCCTGCTGCTCCTGGCGACATTCTCCATGAACCTTCTCTCAGTACAGTTTTTAGAGCCAGAAAAGTGGAAGGCCTGGTATCTCACAGGTACGATGATGAACACGAGCGGGACCACGGTATATGATTTTCACATCTCCCGGTATCTCCATTTCATTGTTCCCTCATTTGCCATCACTGGGGTGTTTATGATGCTTTATGGGTGGTTCTTTGGCAATCGAAAGGATATGGACAAGGAATTTTTGCACTGGGTCGCGGTTTCCGGGGCGAAGATGGCGTTTTGGGCAACTATCATTCAGATGATCGTTGGAATTTGGTGGCTTTTATCGTTGCCTTCCCACCTGCATTTTGCCAGTAATCCTTTCCTTATTCTTGGTGTTTTGCTTGGGGTTGTTTTTTTCATTGTATTAATCCTGGTGCAGAAGGAGCCGGAAAAATATGCGCTGCTGACTGCCCTGTTCGCCTTTCTGGGGGTTCTGGGCATGGCGGTAACACGTGAGGTTCTCCGGATGGTCTACCTTGGAAGATTCAACTATTCCATCTATACGTACAAATTAAACATCAACTGGGGAAGCACGGCCCTGTTTCTCTTGACCTTCGTTATGGGGATTATCGTTATGGTGTACCCGCTGATGGTTGCCTGGAGACTCGGGAGGCGTGGAAAAGCCAGTGAGGGAGGTGCCTAACATGGAAGAATTGGAAAAATTCGGGAAAATTGTCACGGCTTTGATGATCGCATGGTTCATCGTTGTTGCAGGGTTTGGAATCGTCCTTTCCCTCATAAACGGAACCTTTTTTAAACGACGAACGGGGTGTGTTGTTCTGCTGGACAACCCACCCAACAAAAAATTCTTGATTTTTCCCCAATTATTCTTTAGTTTGGGGTTAGCAAACGACAAAAAACTCGGAAAGGAGTAAAAGATGGATAAATATGTGTGTCAAGTGTGTGGGTATATATATGATCCGGAACAGGGGGATCCTGAGTCTAATATCCTGGCGGGGACTTCATTTGATGATCTCCCCGACGATTGGGTCTGCCCGGTCTGTGGAGCTGGAAAGAGTGAGTTTGAAAAGGAGGCGTAAAGATGAAACCCATCGCTATCAGGTCCAACATCTATTTTGTTGGAGCGGTTGATTGGGACAGGAGGTTGTTTGACAACTTGGTCCCTCTTCCTGACGGAACGAGTTATAACGCGTTTCTCGTGAAGGGGAGTGAGAAAACAGCATTGATCGATACGGTCGATTTCCATATGTCCGATGTGCTTTTTGAGTATCTGAAGGATGTGGACCGGATCGATTACGTCATCGCCAATCACGGGGAGCAAGACCATTCAGGGACACTGCCAAAGGTTCTTGAAAAGTATCCTAAGGCGAAGGTCTTTTTGACCCCCAAGGCCAAGGGCATCTTTATAGACCTTTTGCATATCCCTGGGGAAAAGTTCGTTACCGTCGAGGATGGGGAAACCCTCTCTTTGGGTGACAAGACCCTTCAGTTTATCCATGCCCCATGGGTACATTGGCCGGAAACCATGTTCACCTATCTCAAGGAGGACAAGGTACTGTTTTCCGGAGATTTTTTGGGATCCCACATTGCAACGAATGAGTTGTTTGTGAAGGATGAGGCTCGGACTTATGAGGCTGCCAAACGCTACTATTCAGAGATTATGGCGCCTTTCGCGGGGCAAATTAAGAAAAATCTGGAAAAGATCAAGGATCTGGATATTGCAATCGTTGCACCTACCCATGGCCAACTCTATGACAGACCGGAGTTTATCATCGATGCCTATCGCCACTGGGTCTACGATGATCCAAAGAATCTGGTGTTGATCCCTTATATCTCTATGCATGGTAGCACGAAGGTGATGGTGGATTATCTTGTTGAAGCCCTTACAGAGAAGGGCATTGAGGTCAGCCTGTTCAATCTTTCTGCGGGGATTGTGGATATAGGCAAACTTGCTATGGTGCTGATGGATGCTGCCACCGTGGTTATTGGTACGCCAACGGTTCTTACAGGACCTCATCCCAATATAGCATATGGCGCATTTCTAATGAATGCCTTAAGACCCAAGGTCAAATTCCTGTCAATTATCGGTTCCTATGGTTGGGGTACCAAGGCGGTGGATGTTATTAAAGGGCTCATTCCTAATCTCAGAAAGGCAGAAATTCTCGATCCGGTGATTTGCAAGGGACTGCCAAGGGAAGATGATTTGAAGGCTCTTGAAAGCCTTGCAGAGACGATTTTCCAGAAACATAAGGAAAGCGGATTTGCCTGATCTTGGAGCTATTCCCGATGAGGTAGGGTGAGGTGATCCAATACCTTGCGGCTTCTGTCTTCTCATTTAGCTGCCGTGTGATCTATTTATCTTGCAGGTAAAGGGACATAGCATCTAAAAGCCACCTCCTTGGGTTTTTAAGGTCTTGCAAAGAAGGGATTTTTCACTTTATGGGTAAGGAAATGGAAGAAAGTGGAAACTGAAGATAAACAGAGAAAGGGCATTACCCGCGATGAACGGCTTGCCCGGGACGGGTGGGTAAAAAAGTTCACGTGTGATGCCTCCAGAGTCGAAGAATTCATCGAGATTTATGATTCTATCGGATTTGAGGTGAGGGTGGAACCTGTTTCAGAGAATGATCCCGACCTGACATGCCAAGCATGTTTTGTGGGGAATCGAGAGGATTACAAAACAATCTATACCCGTCCCAAAACGTCCTAAAAATTCGGGTGGTTTTACCGACTCATGACATTTTATGCGGTGAGGATTTTCATTAAATCGGAAGGGAGACGAAGGAGTTTACCAGACAAACTAACAGCGACCATTTGATTTCGAACTTCCGCGAAAAGGACCTGATTGGAATGATCTGTAATTCGATGGTAAAACCAGAGACTGGCCCGTGTTAAGGTTTCGACCTTCGTTTCAATATCGAGGGTCATACCGTACCGTGCCGGAGAAAAATACTCGGCTTCAACCCTCTTAACTGTTAGTAACACACCCTCTTTTGCCTTTTCTGAGAGATCCCACCCGCGCTGCTTCAGGTATTTAAACCAGGAACGCTCACATATTCTCAGGTAATTAGCAAAATAGACCACCCCTCCCGCATCTGTATCCCCATAGCAAACCGTGTATGTGTAGATGTTCGT
Organism: bacterium; assembly: GCA_027004185.1. Lineage (GTDB taxonomy): Bacteria > Desulfobacterota > S145-22 > S145-22 > S145-22 > S145-22. The sequence goes on from JALTIG010000111.1 coordinate 20,121, forward strand.
GTAAGACTCCTTTTCTTTATTGGGGCAGGCTCAAAAAGGCAACACTACCCCCAAGCAAGAAGATGATGTTGACGGACCACGCGGCCAGAAATCCATTGAGAAGACCTGCATAACCCAAATAATCAAAGAGGGACGTAAGGATAATATAAAGGATCCCAATGCCGATTGCGATTCCAATGCTTACGCTGACCCCTCCCCATCGGCCCATCTTGAGAGCAAAAGGGATAGCTACAAATACCATGATAATGCCTCCAAAAGGGTAGGCAACCTTTGCATAGAGATCCACCATATACCGGTTAAGGGTCTTTTTGTTAAGGGTTTTCTGGTTTTTCTGGATGAATTCCTTCAATCGGGTGAAACTCATCTGTTTCGGTTGGTTTTCCGCCTCTTCTGATACCTTAGAAAGATTAGGGAATTTGAAGACGCGCTTGGGATATTTAAAGGTCACGATGGGTTTGCCTTTTTCGAAGGTTCTCCAGATGACATGGGTCAGGAGCCATTTCTTCGGGGTGAGTTGTTTGGCGTTTTGGGCATCAATCCGCTCTATCACATAAAACTTTCTATCCATGATAAAGATGGTAATCCCCTTGATCACCTTTCCCTCGGAACCGATACGTTGAAAATTATAAATCTTGTTACCCCATCGAAGCCATTTTCTCTCGCCGAAATAAAATTCACTCTTCTTCTCTTTTTTTATCCGAATCGTATAGATGGTACTGGTTTTTTTTTGAGTCACGGGAATAAGAAATTCACTATTGAAAAAGGTAAGAATGCTGAGAATCGCGGTTAGTAAAAAGATGGAGCGAACCGTCGCCCACAGGCTGATACCGTGGACTCTCATGGCCATGATCTCATTGTTTTTAGAAAAGATTGCAATAGTTATAAGGGTCGCGAACAGGATGGTGAAAAGAAAAGTCTGGTAAAAGTACCAAGGGAGAGAAAGCCCGTAATAGGAGAGGATGAGAAGAAAGGAGGCGTGCTGTTTGAGGAAGGTATCTGCGTGGGCAAAAAAATCGGAGATGATAAAAAAGATCGAAAACACTGTCATGATAAAAAGGAAATGCTTTAGGAATTCTATACCAATGTAACGGTCAAGAATCTTGATCATGAGTGTCTTTCCTGCAACCAGTTTTTAAAGCGAATCCACTCGGTCTCAAGGAATTCAAAGGCCTTGGGTACTTGCTCCTTATACCCCAGTTTAAACAGGTAAATGCCCGCAAGGGTAATGAGGAGGTTGGGAAGCCAAGCCGCCCAAAAGGGTGGAAGAGTATGATTTCGACCCAGGGCGTCGGAAAAGATGGTGAACCCATAATAAACAAACACCACTAGGAGGCAGAGAAGGAGCCCGGCTGAACGCCTGGAGCGTTTCGGTTGAATGCCAAGGGGGACCCCGATTAGGGTAAAGATCAGACAAGTAAAGGGTAGCGCAAACTTTTTATACAGTTCTATTTCATCCCCGGATTCATCCTCTCCGGCCTTTTTGCCCTTTGCGATCCTTTTTCTTAGGGCACTGACAGAGAGGTCCCGAGCCTTAACTCGCATAATACCTCGGCCATTGATTCTATTAGCCAGATCTACCCTAAAGTCATAAGTGCTAAAATGCAGTTTTTGATAGGATTCTTTCATGGAAAACATCTGGTGTATATTTCCATTGTAGAGGCGAATCACCATCAAATGGTTCTTGATATCCTTGAAAACCTTTCCTTTAGGAGCAATAATTGTTACTTGTCGCTTTGGGTTACGTGCATCCTGAACGAAGATATCTTTTAGGGCTTGTGTGGCGGGATCGTAACTTTCTACATAAAAAAGAATATGGCCCATCCGGGTGAACGTGCGTTCCGTTATGCTGAAGTAGGAGGTTTCCTGGACCATTTCAAGGAGGAGGTGTCTTATTTTTCTGGTTCCCCAGGGGAGGCCTTCAAAAACCACAAAATTTACAATCAAAAAAGAGATAAGAGCGAGCATTGCGTATGGGCGGAAAATTTGTAGCATGCTCACACCGGAACTTTTTAAGGCGATAATCTCGGAGTCAGAGGAAAGGCGCCCCAACGAGACAAGAATGGCGAGAAGAAGTGCGATGGGGATCGTGAATATGAGGAAGGATGGAATGAGGTAGATAAGAAAGCGAAGCACATAAATGACCGGTGTTCCTTCATAAACAACTAGTTTCATAAGGTGGAAAATCCGCCCCATGAAAAGAAGGAAGGTAAAGGCCATAAGGCCTATCCCATAAGGTGGGAGGGTTTCAATAAGGAAATATCTATCTAAGAGGCGAATGTTCATATGCCTTAAAATTCGTAAATACAGGGATCTTTCATATCGAATCCTTATATCACATGACACACACATTCGCAAAAAGTTGAGGAGACCACGATAGGTTGGGAATGTGGCAACCATAAAATAATTGTGCTTGACAAACCCAAAAAGTTTGTTATAATTTGCACAAACTTAAAGGGTGACTATCTTATTTTGACAACTTAATGAACGTTTAAACAAAAAAGGAGGAATGTATGGATTTCGAATTCGATGAAGAGCTAAAGGCGATGAAAAACATGGCAAGGAACTTTGCAGAACGAAAAATCCGCCCCACGATGGAAGAAGATGAGAAAGATCATCGCTTTCGGAGAGAAATCGTGGAGGATATGGGTCGCCAGGGATTCTTTGGATGTATTGCCCCTGAAGAGTTCGGAGGAAATGGCGCGGGGTTTTTGGGTGCAACCGTAATGTGTCAAGAGATTGCACGGGTAAGTCCCTCCTGGGGGCTACCTTTCAACCTTCAGATGATGGCGATACAGACAGTCTTGATGAATTATGGAACAGATGAACAGAAATCCGCCTTTTATCCCGGTCTTGTAGAGGCTAAGAAGTTGGGTGCTTTTGCCATTACGGAACCTAACAGCGGGTCCGACGTGGCTGGGATGGGAACGACCGCCAAAGAAACGGAAGATGGATTTCTTCTCAATGGAACGAAAACCTGGATTTCAGGGATCCCTGTAGCGGACGTGGCAGTGACCTTTGCCTACACGGACAAGAGCAAGAAGCATCATGGGATTTCTGCCTTTCTGATCGAGGACATGCATGCAGAAGGAATTGAGCAGATCGCGATTGAATCCAAATTGGGCCTTTACTGCGCCCCCACAGGAGAGATTACCTTTCAGGATGCATTTGTGCCAAAGAAAAACCTTGTTGGGGAAATGGGTCAAGGATTCAAGATATGTATGAACATGCTGGATAGTACCCGCCTTAGTTCCGCCTCACGTGCTATCGGTGTTGGAGAAGCGCTGTTGGAGTACTGTGTCCAGTATGCTAACGAAAGGACCCAATTTGGTCAGCCTATTGGGAAGTTTCAGATGATTCAAGACCAGATTGCAGATATGTACATAGAACACGAGGCGGCAAAGCTTCTGGTTTATCGATCCGCGTGGGAGAAAGATAAGCAATGGCGTGAAACAGGAAAGGTCTTTAAGACGACCCTTAACACATCGGTAGCAAAGCTTTACGCCGGTGAAACCACCTCTCACGCAGCAAATCTTGCCATGAAAATCTTTGGCTCATATGGATTCTCAACTGAATACCCAATAGAGCGGTATTATCGGGATTCCAAGAGCTATCAGATTGTAGAGGGAACCAGTAATATCCAGAAGATAATTGTTGCTGGGCATGCGTTAGGATATAGAAAGTAAAATAGGAAGGCATTGAAGATAATCCAAGGGGGGTATTTCCCCTTGTGGGATTGTGTTATCTGAAAAAGGGGACAATCATCATGAAATTACGTGGAAAAGTTGCGGTCGTCACGGGAAGCAGCCGAGGTGTGGGCCGTTCTGTAGCTCTGGCCTTTGGCCGTGAAGGGGCCAATGTGGTAGTGAACTATTCCCGGAGTGAAGGGGCCGCCCTGGAGGTTGTAAAACAAATCGAGGAAATGGGTCAGAGAGCAATTGCTGTCAAGGCGGACGTTTCCAAGCGAGATGAGGCCCAGGCCCTCCTTAAGGCAGCGGGAGATACCTTCGGAAGGGTGGATATCCTGGTTAACAATGCAGGAATCACCCGTCCTGCCATGATGCACAAGATGACCGAGGAACAGTGGGATGCCGTGGTAGATCTTCATATGAAGGGAACCTTCTTATGTGCCCAGGCGGCCTACCCCTTTTTCAAGGAACAGCAATCGGGAAGAATTATCAATGTTACCTCCGTGGCGGGAATCGTCGGTACCGTGGGCCAAATAAACTATAGTGCTGCAAAGGGTGGCATTATTGCCATGACAAAGTCGATGGCTAGGGAACTGGCCCGATACCAGGTCTGTGCCAATGTCATCTCGTTGGGGATCGTGGCCACAGAGATGACGGAGAAGATCCGGACGGATCCAAAATTGAGAGAAATCTACATGAATCGGATCCTGTTGAAAAAATTTGCTGAACCGGATCACATCACCCCGGCATTTGTCTTTCTCGCTTCGGACGAGGCAGGGTATATCACAGGCCAACTGCTCTGCGTGGACGGTGGCTATGGCATGATTTAACCTTGCAAGAATGTTTAAAACCTTCAGGTAAGGAGGGATTGAAAATGGCTGAGGTACCAAAAGAGATTTTAACATGGCAGATGGTTCAACCGACCGTCAAGAATCGGGAAACAGGTGAGGTAACTCCAGGGAAACTAGAGAAAAAGGCGATTCCTGTTCCGGAGCTAAAGGAAGGGGAGGTCCTGGTCGAGGTTGCAGGGTGTGGCGTGTGCCATACGGACCTGGGTTATTTCTATGATGGTGTCCCGACGGTGAACAAACCCCCATTAACACTTGGACATGAGATCTCTGGTACAGTGGTTGCCGGCGACGAGGCATGGATTGGAAAGGAGGTCATTATCCCCGCCGTGATGCCGTGTCGAAAGTGCTACATGTGTAAGATCGGGCGGGGTAACCGGTGCCTGAATCAGAAGATGCCTGGCAACAGCCTGGGAATCTACGGTGGCTTTTCAAGCCATATCCCCGTACCGTCCATCGATCTCTGCGAGATCAAGGATCGTAAGGGAATACCACTGTCTCACTTTGCCGTGATTGCGGATGCTGCCACGACCCCGTTTCAGGCAGCAAAACGTGCTAATCTCCAGGCAGGGGATAATGTTGTCGTGATCGGAATCACTGGTGGTGTGGGTCAGTATATGGGCCAGATTGCAAAAGCTCTGGGTGCGAAAACGGTTATTGGAATCGCGCGAAACAAGGAGAAACTGGAACGAGCCCTGAAGTTTGGTGCAGACTTCGTGATAAACTCTACAGACAAGGATGCAAGGGCGGTTTCCAAGGAGTTTCGAGGTCTGTGCAAAGAAAATAACTTACCCAACTATGGGTGGAAGATCTTCGAGGTGACGGGGACAAAACCTGGACAAGAGATTGCACTCACCCTGTTAAGTTTCATTGGAAAACTCATCGTCGTGGGGTTTGGTCTACATAAGGTGGAATACAGTATCAGTAGGCTTATGGCCTTCGACGCAGAGATGATTGGGACATGGGGTTGCCTGCCGGAATACTATCCGATAGTTTTGGATATGGTTCTAACGGGCAAGATTAACATTGAGAACTTTGTAGATCCAAGGCCCATGAGTACCATTGCGGAGGCATTTGAGGAGGCCCACAGGACACCTCCCGTTAGGCGGATTGTCCTGGAGCCCGATTTCTAAAAAATTGTAAAAGTAATGAAGGGAGGTGAAAAATATAGAATAGAGATGAGACGTTTTGATAGAAAAAACTATATGGGCCCGGTTACTGCGATCTTTTGAGATGCTCACACATGTATTCCTAATCGGGGTTCGCAACTAAACAACTTTTAAACACTTAAGGAGGAAATCATGGCATTAGATTGGATCCCAAGGGCACCTAAAGATATGAAAAAGGACCACCAGATGTATGATGAGAAGTATCTCAATGCAGATGCTCCACCAAGAACCACCTATGAGAAAAGACCGCTGGTAGATCCAGAGGGCAAAGAAGTAGAAGGATTATATGTTGCATGGATTACCTTAGATAATGAAAAACAATATAATTCGTATACACTTGAAATGCTACATGCTACAGCGGCTGCGTTTGACAAGGCATCCCATGACCCAAGTGTCGTTACTGTGGTTTTGACAGGTGCAGGAACGACGGCATTCTGCACAGGTGGAAATGTTCCAGAGTATTCTGAATATTATGTAATGAGGCCTTTGGATGCCCAGGAATATATGTCGGTTTACTGGAGGGCATTTGATGCGGTATGGACATCACCCAAACCATTCATCAGATGCTGCAATGGGATGAGCGTGGGTGGCGGTGAGGAAATCGGTGGAGTATGTGACCTCACCGTAGCCTCAGATTTGGCATTTTTTTCACAGGTAGGACCTCTGCACGGCTCTACTGCAATGGGTGGTGCCTGCCAGTTTAAACCCCTGGAGATGACCATGCAGGACGCTATGTGGCATGCAGTGTCATGCGAGAGGTGGAGTGCATATAAGATGTTGCGAAAGAACTATGTTCACAGCGTGGTCCCAGTCCTGAAAAAAGACGGAAAATTTATCCGCAACCCCCAAGTTATTACAGATAAGTACATTGAGAACGGCGAAATTGTATATGGGGAATACAAAACAGGTGAAGAGGCAAAAGAGGCAAAGGCAATGGTCAAAGAGCTTCCAAAAGATCGCTCGCTGCTCGACAAAAAATGTATGGATATTGCCTGGACCTTTGCCAATATGTATCCTCAGCAGGTAGCCATGTCTTTTCAGATGATCAGAGCCACAAAGAAAATCGCATGGGAAAGGACAAAAGCGGAATCGATTATGTGGTGGGCCGCAAACGCACAGGCATACGGAGAATTTGACATGGGTATGAGTGCGTTTAACACTAAGAGAATTACTGGAGCCACCGATGTTGATATCCTTAAGTTAAGAAGAATGATTGCTGAAGGCCATCCCTATGATGAGGAGATGTTCGAAGCGGTCATGCCAAAGCCCAAAAAGTAGCCTTTCAAAAATAATGGCCCGAGGTGATAAACATCTCGGGCCATTATTTTATCCCGCCATGTACGGATATTTCCTTGTCCCGAAAGACGAAATAACCCGACGCGTCTCCCACCTGCAGAAGGCCCTCCGGGAAAACAGGATTGAGTCTTCCCTTTGGATTCAGAAGATCGATGTATTCTATCTGACAGGAACCTTGCAGCGATCTTATCTCTTCGTTCCCGCGACGGGGGAACCTATCCACCTCATCAAGAAGGATTTCAAGCGCGGGGCCCATGAATCCAGGATTGACCTGAAGGTCCCCATACGGTCGCGCAAGGAGATCCCTGGCGTGATTCGCCGCTATTATGGAAAGACCCCGAAAACGGTGGGGCTTGAGGCGGATGTTCTCCCCTATCAGGAATGGTATGGAATGGCAGAGATGTTCGATGGCAGCCAACTAAAAGATGTGTCTGCGCTGTTGTTACACCAACGCTCCATAAAATCTCCTTATGAGATCTCCATCATGGCGAAGGCGGGACGCGTGGGGCAGCAGGTTTATGAGCACGGCCGAAAGATTCTGAAGGAAGGCATGACAGAAATCGCCTTTGCTGGGGAGATGATGGCCAAGGCCTTCGAGCTGGGACATGAAGGACTGCTGCGAATGCGATCCCTGAATGATGAATCCTACTGTTGGCATGTCTTGAGCGGTGAAAGTGGGGGAATCGTCAGCTATCTCAATGCCCCGATGGGAGGTCTTGGGCTCTCCCCGGCCTTTCCTGTAGGGGCCTCGCGAAAACCCATCCACCGGTATGAACCTGTCATGGTCGATTTTGGCATCTGTCTGAGAGGATACCAGATCGATGAAACTCGGATGTTCTGCGTTGGCACTCTCCCAAATCGTTACCGGGATCTCTATCGTTCCATCGTTCGGATTCACCACGCCATCCTCAGCGCCGCACGGCCTGGAGTCCGTGGGAAGGATCTCTTCGAGACCGGCATGGAGGTAGCGGAAAAGGAAGGTATCGCCGATATCTATCTGGGCCCTCCAGGAAATAAGGTCACTTTCGTTGGGCACGGCATCGGCCTGGAAATTAATGATCCTCCTTTTATTGCCAAGCGGGACATAACCCCGTTGAAGGAGGGGATGACCTTCGCCCTGGAGCCCAAGTTGGTCCTGGAAGGAGAGACAGCCATCGGGATCGAGGATACGGTGGTGGTCACGCGCGGTGGAATCCGCCGCCTGACGCCGCTAAGACAGACAGTGTTTCACGCTCCTTAACCATAGGAATCCCTTGATCAGTAACGGGTATGTTATCAATAGACCTTTTCTTCTCCGTATTCCGCCCCGGCTGCATCCCTTTCCAGGTCTCTTCCCTTTAAGGATCCCCTGAGAAACTCCCGGTAGAATTCATGCTGGATAACCAGATCCATGATCTCGTTGGTTCCTGTCCAGATGGTTATTAGGCGGATATCGCGCAAGAGCCGTTCTACAGGATAGATATTGGTGTACCCAATGCCCCCCAGGATCTGCATGGCATGGTTGGCGACGGTCCAGGCGGCGTCGGTAGCGAACTTTTTTGCCTCGGAGACAAGGCGCCGTACCTTCCCACCAGAGCCCTGATGGGTGTCCACCGCGTGCCCAGCAGCGTAATTCAGAGTACGAGCGGCATCAAGAAGCGTCAAGCTTTCGCTGACTTTGAAGCTAACGCCCTCGTAATCGCGAATTCTCCGACCGAAAGCTGTCCGCTTATCTGCGTACCTGGCCGCAACTTCAATCGCTGCCCGTGCCATGCCCACAGCTGCCCCCGCAGAGGTTAGTCGCTCAGGGATCATCATCTGGTGGAAGACACGGGTACCGTTACCGATCCCCGCCTCGCCACCCAGCACGTTTTCCACAGGAACAATAGCATCATTGAAGACCAGTCGGCCTGTACCTCCGCCCCGGGTTCCCATCAGCCCGTAGAGGTGAGCCACACTCACCCCCGTGCCCCTTTCCACCAAAAAAGCCGTCATGGCCCTTTTGGGATCCTCGATGCCTTCCACTTTCGCGTATATCAACAGCACATCGGCCCCTTCCGCTCCAACGATGAAACGCTTCTGCCCATTTAAGACAAAAACATCTCCCTTTCTCCGGGCCACTGTAGTGGCACCGAAAAAGTCAGACCCGCCCCGTGGTTCCGTAAGACCCTCTGCTGGCCCGATCTTCCCCTCAATCATCGGCTTTAGGTATTTTTCTTTCTGCGCTTCCGTGCCGAACACGTGGATAGCCTCCCCCACGATGGATGCCAAGGCATAGAGGCATCCCAAGGATGTTCCAAGTACCCCTACCTCCTCCAGGGCGATGAGTTCCGATGTCCAGGGCAGGCCTCGTCCCCCCCATTTGGGATCGAAACGTAATCCGAGCAGGTTCCTCAGTCCCGCTTCCTGCAGAAACTCTTTGGGGTATTTGACCTTGTCTTCGTCCATGTCGAGAAGGAGTTGCCGGGGCACCCACTTCACGAATTCACAAATTTCCTCCCCCAAGGCCTTATCGGCCTCTGACATCAATGCATCCGTTGCCATTTTATCCTCCCGCCCCCTATTGTTGCCCTTTTCCCAGCTTTGTCAAGAACCAACCTGTCACCTGTGGGATTATCCAAAAATTCACTAGGAGAGTCTTGCAAATTTTTTCTTGACAAATGGAATTATTATGATCTATAATTCTACATAAAGAATATTATTCTATATACAGAACTTTATAGCGATGAAAAGGGAAATAACATCGTCGGCAAAACGATCAGAAACACCGGGGCGGAGTGATACATCTCTGGTTCCAGCCGTGGAGCAGGCCGCTCGGATTCTCCTTTTCTTCACCAAGAGTGAAAGCGGCAAGGCAAATTTGACGGAGATCTGCCGGGTCCTGAATATCTACAAGAGCCGCGGACACGCGATCCTCAAAACCCTTGCCGCCTATGGCCTCATCGAAAGGGACGAGGCCACCAAGCGATACAGCCTGGGACCCGCGCTCATCACCCTTTCCCACCATCTTTTGCGGCATCTCAATATCCGTGAAAAGGCCCTCCCCCACCTGGAAGCACTCGCAGTGGAGACACGAGGCACCGCACTGCTGGGTATCACGGCCGGTGACTATCTCATCGTCGCCGCCAAGAAGAACGGGATTTCTCACTTGGGCATCACCATTGAAACCGGTCATCGGTTCCATCTGAGTGCCGGCGCCCACGGTAAGGCAATCGTTACCTTTCTCCCAGAAGAAGAACGCGCGCGGATTCTCAAGAGAAAGAGGCTCTATTTTCACGGGAGCCCGGATCGACTCGACCGGAAACGCCTGAACGAGGAGATGGCCACCTGCCGCGAAAGGGGTTATGCCCTGGACATGGGTGACCTGCAGCCGGGGATTCATGCCGCGTCGTCCCCCGTCTTTGATGGAAATAACCAGATTGTAGGCGCTTTAATCGCCGTGGGAACCTTTCCCGAGGGAAAAGCGCGCACCATTGGCGAGAAGACACGCGCGGCCGCGATGGCCCTCTCCCGCGCCATGGGCGCTTCCATCGCCATAGGAGGAACTTATGCGTAAAATGGGAAAAAGTACCCTTTTGCCTT
>JALTIG010000112.1 GCA_027004185.1 bacterium
GATTACGGTTGGGATAAGTCCCTAAAAAGCACGCCAGCAGCTTATCTGACAGGATACTTAGCTGGAAAAATTGCACTGAAAAATAATATTAATGAAGCAGTACTGGATATTGGTAGATATCCGGCGATAGGTGGTTCTCGCGTATTCGCTGCACTTAAAGGGGTGATCGATGCTGGTGTGAATGTCCCACACGGTGAGAACATATTTCCGTCCGAGGAGAGAATAAAAGGCAAGCATCTAAGCGAGGATATTCCCGAACTTTTCGATGAGGTCAAAGGTAAGATGGAGGGAGAAAAATGACATGGGAACCGAAAACCAAACTCGGTAAATTGGTGATTGAAGGTAAGATCACGTCCATGTCGCAGGCGCTTCACAGCGGTTTGCCGTTGAGAGAACCTGAAATTGTTGACGCTCTCTTACCCGATCTTCAGGATGAAGTTATTGACGTTAGAATGGTTCAGAGAATGACCGACAGTGGGAGAAGAACCAAATTTTCCGTGATGGTGGCCGTGGGAAATGGCGATGGTTTTGTTGGTCTTGGCAAAGCCAAGGCCAAAGAGGTTGGTATAGCCATAAGGAAGGCTCTCGACAAGGCCAAACTAAACATAATAGAGATAAAGAGAGGTTGCGGTTCTTGGGAATGCGGTTGCGGTATGCCCCATTCACTACCTTTCAAAGTAACAGGAAAATGCGGTTCGGTGGTTGTAACATTGAAACCCGCTCCTAAGGGCGTCGGGTTAGCCGTTGGAGATGTTGCGAAGGTAATCCTTAGACTTGCTGGTGTGAAGGATGCGTGGGAATTTACCAGAGGTCATACTAAAACCACATTTAATTATGCAATGGCAACGTTCGACGCGTTGAAGAATACAAGAATAGTGAAAATTAACCCTAAAATAATAATGCCAATATACAAAGGAGGTGTAGAAGATGTACGCGGTGATCAGAGTTAGAGGGAGAACTGGAATTCGCAAAGAAATTGAAGATACCCTGAAAATGATGAATCTCACAAGGATAAATCACTGTGTCCTGATTCCGGATACCCCTTCTTACAGGGGAATGCTTCAGAAGGTCAAAGACTATGTTACGTGGGGTGAAATCAACGAGGAAGTTCTCTCAAAACTTATTAGGATTCGTGGAAGATTAATGGGTGATAAAAAGATCACGGATGAGTATATCCATGAGACGATGGGATATGAAAATATAGAAAGTTTGGCAAAAGCAATTGCAGAGGGAAAAATACTTTACAGGGATATACCGAATGTGAAACCGGTGTTTCGTCTTCATCCGCCCCTCAAGGGCTGGGAGAAAACAAAAAGACATTACACAGAGGGAGGTGCCCTGGGCTACAGGGGAAGCGCCGTGAATGAGCTTATATTAAAAATGCTTGGTCCCGGAGGTGCAGATAAATGAGCGAAAGAAAGAGATCAAGAAAAATGCGCGGTTCAAATACATACGGGCATGGTATTAAAGGACGCCGGGGAAAGGGAAGAAAGGGCGGTAAGGGACACGCAGGACTTGGTAAGCATCATAAAAGCTTTGCCATAAAGAACCCTGGACTTCTATGGGGTAAAAAGGGATTCACATCGCATCATCCTAAGGAGATGATAAGCACAATTAATGTGAGTGAATTAAACGAAAAGATCGACGAGTACGTTGAGAAAAAAATAGCACTCTTGGATGGCGACAGATACGAGATAGACCTCAGTATGTTAGGAGTAAACAAGCTCCTTGGCAGGGGAAAGGTCGATAAGAAAATTCGAGTTAAAGTTAAATATGCCAGTAAGATTGCGGTAGAGAAAATAGAAGAGGCAGGTGGTGAAGTAATCAATGCCTGAGGAAGAAATTCCCAGAAAAAAAGGTGTTGGCTTACCGTTGGCGATATTCTGGTTCATATTTGCTTATCTTTATTTCTCAATGGTTGAGTGGAAACTGTTGAGTTTTAGCGGTTTCTTTGAGGGTGTGATAGTGGGAGAATGGCTTGATTTTCTTATTTTCTCCCTATGGAGCGTACCTCTATTCTATTTCACTTACCTGGTTGCGTCTTATGATGGGGACAAGAGCAAACTCTACGGGTTACGCCCCGTTATCGATTATCTCCCTATAATAAGAAAACCAAAGGGCCACGTGCATTTCCGTCAAAAATTGACGTGGACGATCTTAGTGCTTTTAATATATTTCGCACTTACAAACGTATTCCTGTACGGTGTGGACCAAACCCGAGTAATAGACCTATTTGCTTCGTTCAGAGCAATAATGGCTGGGGCATCCGGGTCACTCATGCATTTAGGTATAGGGCCTATAGTTACGGCAAGTATTATAATGCAGCTTTTCGTGGGTGCAAAGATAGTAAATTTAGACCTCACAAATGATGAAGATAAAGCAATATATCAGGGCACCCAGAAACTTTTGGTTATAATAATGATTTTCGTCGAAGCGATACCGCAGGTGTTCGGATACCTGCAACCGTCTAACTCATTTGTAAATGGTCTTAATTCATTTGCACCCGGTCATGGGCTCTTTCTTGCACAGCTGATAATTGTGCTCCAGTTATTCTTCGGATCTTATTTGGTATTCCTCATGGACGAATTGGTTTCAAAGTGGGGTATAGGCTCAGGTATATCTCTTTTCATAGCTGCCGGAGTCTCTCAGGCTATTTTCACAGGTACGGTGAACTGGATACCAGTACATCCGCAGCAACCGATGAGTATGGCGAATCCCCCCAGCGGATGCATACCCAAAACCGTATACATTCTTCAGCATGCCTCTGCTGCACAGCTTTTCGGAGGAGGTATGGAAAGAATCCTCTTTGCGCCTCCCAATCCGCTGATAGCTCTTATAGGTACCACGACAATATTCTTCATAGTGGCTTATGCAGAAAGTACAAAAATCGAACTGCCATTGGCTCACGAGAGGGCAAGGGGTGCCAGGGGGCGATACCCAATAAAATTGATGTATTCATCAAACATACCGGTTATATTAACATCCGCTCTTCTGGCAAACTTGGCCATGTGGTCCCTTCTGTTCTGGAGTAACCCTGCATTAAGCAGGATACCTATCCTCGGGCACAATCCATGGTTTGGCAGGTATCCCACACCGGAGCAGGCTCAGATGTGGGGTATAAGACAAACGACTCCCATAGGAGGGCTGGCGTATTATCTAAACAGGATACGGGGCTTATCATACTGGCTCCTCCCGCTTCTTAATCCACAGGCATATGCGGGATACTTTATGTATCAATCTTACTGGAAGCTTCTGATTCACGTTCTAAGCTACACCACGTTTATGGTGGGAATGAGTGTTCTGTTTGCAATATTCTGGATTGAAACCGCGAATATGAACGCGAAAGCTATCGCAAAGCAGATACAATCCAGCGGAATGCAGATTCCCGGGTTCAGGAGAAGTCCAGCGGTTTTGGAGAAGATTTTGAATAAATACATTCCTGCGGTAACTGTTCTGAGCGGAGCAGGTGTCGGTGCCCTTGCAGCCTTCGCCAACTTGATAGGAACGGTTGGTAACACTTCAGGTACGGGTGTGTTACTTACAGTTGGCATTCTGATTCAGTTCTACGAGGCAATGGGCAAGGAGCAGATGATGGAGATGCACCCTGTTATAAGGCAGTTCTTCGAGTGATTAGGATGAGAATAATAGTGGCTGGTGTACCCGGAGCTGGAAAAACGACGATAATGGAAAAGGTATCAAAAGAAGTGAATTACAGGATAGTAAATTACGGGGATGTCATGCTTCAAATAGCAATTGAAAATAATCTGGTAAATCATAGAGATGAGCTGAGAAAACTGCCGATTAAAATTCAGAGAGAGCTCCAGAGAGATGCGGC
>JALTIG010000113.1:0-9490 GCA_027004185.1 bacterium
GGCTGGTTCGGGAATATGATCGCCTTTTTGTTGTTACAGAGCCTTTGGAGATCAAGGCCATTCACCCTGTTTCCTGTGGGATTCCTGGATCGATTGAGATAAAAGAGATTGGAAATCGCCTGCATGTGGAGGAGGTAAAGACGCGACCAGAAGATTTTCGGTCTAACAAGCAGGAGGCCTATGTTGAAGGGGATCGGATAGGCCATTTTTTATGGGTGCGATCATTTCGTCCGGGGGACAGGATAGAAACAACTGGGGATCTTAAGCTCAAAAAGCTATTAATCGATGCGAAGATTCCAAGGTCCAAGCGTAGATTGATCCCTCTTATCGGTTCAGGTGATGATATCCTCTGGGTTGCAGGAATGTGCGTGAACCATCGGTACTTTGTGTCTGATTCGACACGGCGTGTATTGCGTCTTTGGTTCGAGGAACCTCTTAGGATGGTGTGATTGATGGAAGTTATTACCACTCATGTGGGAGCGGATTTTGATGCCTTTGCCAGTATGGTTGCAGCTAAAAAGCTGTATCCGGAGGCCATGATCGCCTTTCCTGGAAGCCCCGAAAAAGGGCTCAGAGATTTTTTTGTGGTTTCCGCCTCTTACGCCCTTGATATTACGCCTGCTACAGAGATCGACCTAAAAAAGGTGACGCGTCTTATCGTTGTAGACACACGTGAGAGGGGTAGGATCGGAAATTTTAGCGAGATTCTCGATTACCCCGATGTGGAGGTTATAGTTTATGATCATCATCCATCCTCTCTGAACGATATCCAAACCGAACACATGTTTATTTCCCGGACAGGAGCGTGTGTGACACAACTGATTGAAACCCTATCTAAAAAGAGGATAAAGTTAACGCCAGATGAGGCGACCCTTATGATGTTAGGGATTTACGAAGATACAGGTTCCCTAACATTTGTTTCTACCACTCCTCGTGATCTTTATGCTGCAGCGTTTCTATTGGAGCAGGGGGCAAGCTTGAACGTGGTATCGGATCTTCTCATTAAGGAGATGACTACCGAACAAGTTCTGCTTCTCCATGATCTGATCCGTTCCACGACGCATCACGTGATTCATGACACGGAAGTCCACATTGCGACGGCTTCCTCTGACCAGTACATCGGTGACATGGCAGTGGTTGTACATAAACTACGGGACCTTGAGAATTACAATGTTTTGTTTGTCTTGATTTCCATGGAAAACAGGGTCTACCTTGTTGCGAGAAGTCGCTTGGAAAATGTGCACGCGGGGGAGATTGCCCGGCAATTCGGAGGGGGTGGGCACCCGACGGCCGCTTCTGCGACGTTAAAAGGGATGACTCTGCCTGAGGCAAAAGAGGCCCTTTTAAGGGTGTTGGAAGAAAAGATTCCTCCAAAACTGGTTGCATCGACGATAATGTCCTCCCCTCCTATCCTTATCCATGAAAAGGCCCTGATTCGTGATGCAGAGACCCTGATGACCCGGTACAATATCAATGGACTCGTTGTTGTGGATAAACAGGGGAGGATCCGAGGAATCGTGACGCGACAAACAGTGGAGAAGGCCATCTATCATGGTCTGGAGAGGAATGCTGTATCGCAATTGATGACTACGGAGTTTTTCACGATCAGACCAGAAGATCCCTTTGAAGTTGTGCAGCAGCGGGTCATTGGGGAAAACCAACGTCTCCTTCCCGTTGTTGATAAAGGAAGGGTTGTGGGAGTCATCACTCGAACCGATGTGATGCGTATTTTCCGGGAAAGGGTGGGAGAGAAGATCCAAGATGGGGGGGGTTCGATCCTTTCGCGCCCTGCGAGAGGAAAGCAGATCAGGGGATTGATGGAAGAGCGATTGTCTCCCCAGGTCTATACATTCCTGAAAAAGGTAGGGGAGGTGGCAGAGGAAATGGGGATTCAGGCCTATGGTGTGGGGGGGTTTGTCCGTGACCTTCTCTTAAGAAGGGAGACCTTCGATATTGATATCGTTGTGGAAGGGGATGGAATGGCGTTTGCGGAACGAGTTGCCTCCTGTACGAATGGTGTGAGCAGAAAGCATCGGAAATTTAATACGGCTACTCTGATGCTCCCAGGAGGGTTTCATGCGGATATCGCCTCCGCACGCCTCGAGTATTACGACCGGCCTGCGGCCCTTCCAACCGTTACCCATAGTTCTATCAAGTTGGATCTGCTCCGAAGGGATTTTACGATTAATACCTTAGCGGTACACCTGAATCCTGGTTCTTTCGGCAAGCTGATCGATTTCTTTGGGGCCCAGGAAGACTTGAGAGGAAAGCGGATATGCGTTCTTAACAATCTGAGCTTTGTTGAGGATCCCACAAGAATTTTGCGTGCCATTCGATTTGAACAGCGCTTTGAGTTTCGCTTAGGCAAACATACCTTGAACCTGATGAAACACGCTTTGCAGAATGGTTTCCTCGATCTGCTTTCCGGGAAACGACTGTTTAGCGAGTTCACTTTGATCTTGGAAGAGGAAGATCCCGTAGCTGTATTGAGACGCATGGAGGAACTGGGAGTGTTACGTGCGATTCACCCGAGGCTTAGAATAAATGAACGAATCTTAAACCTTCTGAGGGGAGTAAGGGAAGCGCTTGCCTGGTATGATCTCCTTTTCCAGCGCAAGAAAGCCGATAGATGGGTTGTCTATCTTTTCGCACTGACTGATTACATGCATCCGGGTGTTCTGAGTGATGTTTTGGAACGTTTTGGAATCCCTCTGAAAGGCCGACAGAAGTGGTTGAATGAGCGTAGGGAAGGCTTGATTCGCCTGGGTCAGCTCAAGAAAAAGCTGGATGCCGGGGCATGTGCGCCGAGTTGCGTTTATGAAAAGCTTTCCCCCCTTCATTTGAACACACTCCTTTTCATACTGGGGAAGGCAGATTCTCAGGATGTAAAACGTGAAATCTCAGCTTACATGACGGAGTACAGTAAGGTTAAGATTTCATTAAAAGGCCACGATTTGAAGAAGCTCGGTATTCCCCAGGGACCTGTCTACCATCGAATCTTTCATGACTTGATGATGTTGCGTTTAGACGGGAAGATTCGGAATAAAGTTGAAGAGGTTGCATGGGTTTCAAAAATGTGTCAAACAAGGTAGAAGGACTTCATTAAAGCAGGGTGCCTGTATAATTTAGATATTTTTAATGAAACATCTGGAGAAAAGGATTGAATCACATCTTACAAGAGATCAGTATCTTACTTGTTCCCGTTTTGATGGCCGTGACCATGCATGAATTAGCCCATGGGTGGGTTGCGTACAAGTTGGGGGATCCCACGGCAAAAGCCGCTGGGAGACTGACGTTGAACCCATTAAAACATCTTGACGTTCTGGGGACCATAGTCTTTTTTGTCACTCGAATGATAGGGTGGGCCAAACCTGTTCCCGTAAATCCCTTTAACTTTAAAAACCCGAAAAGGGATATGGCATGGGTAGCCTTGGCTGGTCCAGCCATGAATATCCTTCTGGCTGCCGGTTTTGCCTTTTTACTGAAGATATTGCTGTTGGTACCGGTGGCTCCAAACTCTTCCATGGTTTCCATCCTGATCCCCCTGGCCCTGATGTTCAAAGCAGGAATTATCATTAATATTGGTCTGGCCATCTTCAATATTATTCCCATCCCACCTTTGGATGGAAGCAAAATATTGGAGGGCATGCTCCCTGCGGAAGCGGCGCTCCAATATGCCAAACTTGAGCGTTACGGATTTATTATTCTTATACTGCTTATCTTTACCCATGCGGTTGATGTGGTCATTTTTCCGCTCATTCGAGCACTGACATCTCTGTTTTTGGCATTTGTTATGTGAAGAAGTTACATATAGAAAAGAAATAGGTTCTGTAAGACTGGTTTTTTTGTATTGTGGATCACCGTTACGGAAACAGCAAAAGATTTGACTTTATAGGTTCTTCCAATTAGAATAAAATATAATAAGAATAAGCGTTTTAAATAAATTTTAGTACCGGCATTGAACGGGGAATGGTGTGATAGAATTCCAGGATTATAAGGAACTGCTCGATGAAATACCTGATTTTGTGTATTTCCTTGATCTTAAGGGAAATTTCTTAGAGGTTAACGTCGCGCTCAAGGCCCTTTTGGGTTATGAGAAGGGCGAGGTCTTGGGCCGAAATGTGATCGACTTTGTCCTTCCACAGTATAGGCAGGATTTTAAGAAAGACTACCTTCAAAGCGTGATGTCTAAAGGGTCTGCTAAGGGCTTGATGGTGGTTCATGACCGTAGTGGAAAGTCCCATCTTTTTGAATTCAACAGCCGTCTTGTTTTAAAGAATGGAATCCCCGTTGGGGTGCGCGGTGTAGCGAGAGATGTATCGGCCCAGAAGAGGCTAGAGAGGAGGGTGGCAGAAAGGGAACTCCTTTACCGAACCCTGTTTGAAAACGCCACTGATGGTATTTTGTTGATGGAGGGGGAAATTTTTATCGATTGTAATCCCAAGGCCCTTGAGATATTTGGGTGTGAAAGGACGGATCTCATAAAAAAATCCCCCTATCAGTTTTCCCCTGAACGCCAGCCGGATGGGAGGTTTTCACGTGAGATGGCCCTCGAAAAGATCAATGCGGTCCTGTCGGGGACGCCTCAAAGGTTTGAATGGCGCCTTACCCGCTTAGATGGAACCTCCTTTGACACTATTGTTAGCCTTTATTGCATCGAGGTCCAGAAAAAACGGATGATTGTGGCAATGATCCACGACATTTCTCCTTTGAAGGAGGCAATAGAGGCCCTTGAGGAGAGTGAGCGGCGGTATCGGGAATTGGTCGAAAATGCCAATGTGGTCATCTGTCGGTTCGCAACGGATGGAACATTTACCTTTATTAACAGGTTTGGCGAAGAGTTCTTCGGGTACAGCCGAGAGCAACTGGTTGGAAAGCGGAACGTCGTGGGGACCATTATTCCGGATGCAGGGGAAGGGAGCGATAAGTTGAAAGAGATGTTTAGGGACCTATGTGCCCATCCAGAACGTTATTACGAAAGCGAAAACAAGAATATTACGCGAGATGGAAAAGAAGTATATATCTCTTGGCGGAACCAACCCATTCGGGACGCCAATGGAAAGATAAAGGAGATTATGTCGATTGGTGCAGATATCACAAAGATTCGTGAATTAGAGAAGGAGCTTCTCCAGGCCAAGAAGCTGGAGGCGATCGGGACTCTCGCAGGGGGGATTGCCCATGACTTCAATAACATTCTTGGCGGGATTATGGGGTATCTATCCCTGTTAAAGAGACAGCATGATGTGCATGACGAACACTACAAGATCTTGGAAAAGCTTGAGAGTTCAGCGGTTCGGGCTTCGGATCTTGTCAAACAAATCCTTGCCTTTTCACGCCGAGGGAAATACGAGTCGAGGGAGGTGGATGTCAACGAGAGGGTTCAGAATGTTCTGGATATTCTTGAACATTCGATCCCCAAAAAGGTGTTGTGTCAGCTCCACTTGGAGGAGAACCTCCCGGTTGTCATGGGAGATCCATCACAGATTGAACAGGCGATCATGAATACGTGTCTGAACGCAATCCAAGCCATGCCTGAAGGAGGAGTATTGCGTGTTAGAACAACCTTAAAGAGGGCAGAAGCTCTTCCCGAAAACTTGTTTGACGGAGGCAAGGCAGAGACCTATATCGAAATATCCATTTCTGATACAGGAGTTGGAATGGATTCCAGCACAAGGGACCATATCTTTGAACCCTTTTTTACCACGAAATCCGTCGGGGAAGGAACAGGCTTGGGGCTTTCTACTGTTTATGGCATTATCAAAAACCATCAAGGGGGGATTACAGTAGAGAGTGAGGTTGGTAAAGGGTCTACCTTCAAGCTCTATTTTCCTGCGGCCGAGAGGCTCTTAAAAAAGGAAAAACAGGAACCGATAGGACATTTCAACGAGACGCAGGCCAAGGGAACGATCCTTGTGGTTGATGATGAGGGAGTGTTCCGGGATATGTTAAGAGATGTCCTGGAATATCTTGGGTATAGGGTTTTTCTCGCAAAGGATGGCAAAGAGGGACTCGATGTTTTCCAAGAACACAAAGATGAGATAGATCTTGTCATTCTTGACATGAATATGCCCGTGATGGACGGAAAGGAGTTGTTCCGTGAGTTAAAAAGGATCGACCCACACATCCGGGCACTCCTTTCGACAGGGTTTGCCCTGGATCAGCAGGTTCGAGGCCTGATGGAGGAGGGGGTTCTTGGGTTTATACAGAAACCTTTCCGGATTGAGGAAATTTCAACAGCCATTCATAACTTGCTGACCCTGTATCCTTGAGGATTGGATAGGATCCGTCCATCTCCCCAATTAGCAAATGTTTTTTAGTTATATCGGGGTGGCAAGAAGCATATATTTTGATAGATATTCAATTCCCCATATGACTGCCGATAACGGCACCTCCGGTGGCTCCCACGAGACCGCCGAGGATGGCACCGTTTCTTACCGTGTCATGGTGTTTGTTGTGCCAGTTGTTCCCGATAATGGCCCCGCTTAAGGCCCCAACGGCACCCCCTATTACGGCACCTTTCTGGGTATTATTAAGGGTACTGGTACAGGCAGTTAACCCACCCCCCAGAAAACTGAGAATGATTAGTAGAATCAAGAACCTTTTCATATAGAACACTCCTTAATAATTATTTTTATAATATATGACGAAGAGAGAGCCCATTTTATTCAATAAAGGATTCGGAGAGAAAGAGAGTGGCATATTCGAGAGATCAGGCAATTGTGAGGTTTTTCTGTTGTGGTAATACTAATGAATCTTCCGATAATAGCACGTGGGTCATTAAATGTAGGCTTAAAAGGACTTGACAAAATGGAAAAGATGAAATAGAATTTTGTGTTAATTGAACGTTTGTTAGAATTACAGAATATAGGAAATGAAGCTGAAGGTGAAAGCAAGCGATTTGAATACAAAGACTATATAAAATTTTATCCATTGTAAGAATCTAATTGAAAAGACTATTAAGGGAGTTACTTATGGGGTATAAAGTGCGGTTTGAACCATCGGGTAGAGAGATAGAGCTCGCACCAGATGAGACCATCTTGCAGGGTGCCATGTCTGTGGGGGTTCATATTAATGCCTCGTGCGGAGGTAGTGGAACGTGCGGAAAGTGCAAGGTGAAGATCACGAAGGGGGAAACCACAGTCCCTCCCATGCCCATGCTTCAGAAATGGGAAATTGAACAGGGGTATCGGTTGGCCTGTATGACGAAGCCTTTGTCGGATGTTGTCGTGGAGATCCCTGTGGAATCTCAGATCGATCGTTCTGTGTTGAGACGTGAGAGAGCAGGTTTCGCAAAGGTTTTGTCCCCCCAGGATATCAACCAGCTTGTCAAGGGGTGGACCATCGATCCAACTGTTTTTAAAAGGTACCTTGAACTTTCTCCTCCAACCAAGGAAGATAACATGAGTGATCTGGCTCGGATCTACCGGTCTCTGAAGCAGACCTACGGGTTTGATCGAATATCAACAGACTTCCGGGCCATCAAAAAGATGAGTCAGTTGTTGCGCGACGCAGACTGGAAGGTTACCGTAACCATGGTATTAACGAGAAAGGGTTACAAGTTAGTGAATATTGAACCGGGGAACACCTCTGAGCAAAACTATTCCATCGTTATTGACATAGGGACAACGACGATCTTTGGTCAGCTTCTTAATCTCCACGAGTGTAAGGTATTCGGGTGTCCTGGCTTGGATGTAGACGGCGCGGAGAGATACACCCTCGCCATTGCGTCGGATTACAATCCGCAGATAAGTTATGGGGAGGACGTGATCAGTCGGATCGTATACGCCTTGAAACCGGGGGGACTGGAACGGCTGCGGGAGGTCGTAGTCCGTTCCATCAACAAGATTATCAAGGAATTGCTGAGAATGGCCAATGTAGAGCGCAGGTTTGTTTCCCACATGGTTGTCGCGGGAAATACCACTATGACGCAGCTTTTTCTAGGATTGAATCCGAAATATCTCAGGGAGGATCCCTATGTGCCCACGGCAAATTTTCTCCCTCCTGTTCGGGCCATAAATGCCGGGATTGAATTGGGAGATCACGTTCATATCTATATCTTCCCCATGGTGGCCAGTTATATCGGAGGGGATATTGTCTCGGGTGTCTTGGGATCAGGGATCTTTCAACGGGAGGATCTTACTCTATTCATGGATATCGGTACCAATGGGGAGATTGTCCTGGGGAACAAGGATTGGCTGATGAGTGCCTCCTGTTCTGCAGGCCCCGCCTTTGAGGGGGGTGGGATAAAGTTCGGGATGCGTGCCACGCGGGGTGCGATTGAGCAGGTTCGGATCAGCCCATCCACATACGAACCCATGTTGATGACCATTGGACGGGCCAAGGCGAAGGGGATCTGTGGATCCGGGCTGATCTATACTGTGGCGGAGCTCCTGGAGACTGGGGCTCTGGATCAGAATGGAAAATTCAAGCATGACTTACCGACGAACCGGATACGCAAGGGGGATGATGGCTATGAATATGTTCTGTCTTGGGCGGATGAAAATGCCTTAAATCAGGACATTACCCTGACGGAGATTGATATCGACAACCTGATCCGCGCCAAAGGAGCCATCTATGCGGGATGCAAGATCCTATTGGATCAGGCGGATATGACTTTTAATGACCTGGACAGGGTGATTATCGCTGGGGGATTTGGACATTATATCGACCTGGAAGCTGCGAAGATTATCGGGTTGCTCCCGGATATCCCGGATAAAAAATTTATGTTTGTAGGGAATGGATCCCTGTTAGGGGCGCGTTTGCTCTCCTTTTCAAAGGACCTGTTGAAGGAGGCGGAGAATATCGCAAACATGATGACCAATATTGAGTTGTCAAACTATCCCAGATTCATGGACGAATACGTGGCAGCCATGTTTCTACCCCATACGGATGAATCGGCGTTTCCTAATGTCATGAAGATCTTGAAGATTGAGAAGGCAGCTTAAAGGGGGGGACCAATTATGGCGTTTACGATAGCGGTTTCCGGGAAGGGGGGGACAGGAAAAACAACCCTGACCGGAATGTTGATAAATTACTTGGTTAAAAATGGCAAAAAACCCATTTTGGCGGTTGATGCGGACGCCAACGCCAACTTGAATGAGGTGTTGGGGGTAGAGGTTTACCAGACCATTGGAGAAGCCCGGGAGCAGATGAAAAAGGATGTTCCGGTCGGGATGACAAAGGATATCTGGTTCGAGATGCAGGTCCAGCAGGCTGTAATTGAGGAAAAGGACTATGATTTGATTGTCATGGGGCGTCCGGAAGGCCCAGGGTGTTACTGTGCGGCGAATACCCTGGCGCGGAGGTACATCGATATCCTGACTGATAATTATAAATATGTCGTAATCGATAATGAAGCTGGGATGGAACATTTGAGCCGCCTGACCACACAGAATGTGGACCTGCTTTTTGTCGTTTCTGATCCAACCGTTCGTGGCATTCGGACAGCAGGGAGGATTCTCGAGGTGGTGAAAGAATTGGGGTTGAATAT
>JALTIG010000113.1:9500-11228 GCA_027004185.1 bacterium
GAATATCAAGGAACTGGCCCTGATCGTGAACCGGGTGCAGGGGGAATTTGACCCGAAAATGGCAAAGTTAGTGGAGGAGGTAGGCCTGAAACTTGCCGGGGTTTTGCCTGCAGATGAAACTATCGCTGAATTTGATTTGGAGGGGAAGCCTACCATACAGCTACCGGATGATACACAGGCCGTGAAAAGGGCAAATGAAATTTTTGAAGTCTGGATTCCATAATAGGATAAAATGGGTTGAATTTTATGCTTGAAAAACGTTAAACTTCCTGTTATAGGAAGATTTAGAATGTATGGAGAAGAAGAATACATACTATATCTAATCTTTTAAAAGCAAAAAGGAGGCGTGTCGATGGTTGAGTACAAATATGAGGAAAAAGAACTTCCCGATGGGAGAAAGGTCAAGGTATTGACAGATACATTTGAGCCAGGGGCGACCATTCCCAAAAAGGAGAAAATCACGTGGCGAAGCCGGTTGATCAATCGTGACTGGAAGCTGAAATATCTCCAAACAGGCGAGAGATACTGGTTCAGTAAATCGTGGTACGGGAGTGAGAAACGGAAGAATCCCGCGTAATCTTGTGGAGATCAAGAGATTCTAAATAAAAGTGATTTGCAACGGAAGGAGGCTTGACAGTGGCAATTGAAATTCCAAAAAGGACCTATAAAGGTACTATACGCACCATCACGATAGGGGCAGGAGACAAAGCAATAGCAGTGGGGGGAGAAACCTCTCTACCTTTCTATCTTTTCGAAGGTGAGCGCCCAAATCCCCCAAGGATTGCTATGGAGATCTGGGACATGGAGCCGGAGGACTGGCCGGAACATGCTCTGGAACCCTATAAGGATGTGGTACACGATCCAGCTCTATGGGCAAAGAAGTGTGTGGAGGAATATGGGGCAGAGATGATCTGTATGCAGATGGTCAGTACCGATCCCAACGACAAGGATGTCCCAGCAGAGCAGGCTACTGAGACTGTTTTAAAGGTATTGGACGCCATCAATGGGGTTCCCTTGATTATCTGGGGAACGGCAAGTCATGAAAAGGATACAGAGGTTTTAAAGCTTGTTTGTGAAAAGACCTTTGGTAAAAATCTTGCGATAGGCCCAGTGGAGGAAGGGGACCATAAGCAGATCGGGGGCAGCATTATTGCTTATCAGCATACCTGTATTTCTTCATCTCCGATCGACATCAATCTGGCAAAACAGATGAATATCCTGTTGGGGAACCTGGGTGTCTTGGACGAGAAAATCATTATCGATCCGACAACCGGCGGACTGGGGTATGGAATTGAATATTCCTATTCCGTCATGGAGCGGCTTATGCTGGCGGCCCTGACCCAGGAGGATGAGAGATTGCAGTTTCCGATGATTAATAACATGGCAAAAGAGGTATGGAAGTCAAAAGAGGCAAAAATAACCCCGGAAGAGGATCCGATGATGGGGGACCCCAAGAAACGTGCCGTTATCATTGAGTCCATTACGGCACTGTTATTGCTACTTGGAGGTGCAGATATTCTCATTATGCGGCATCCGGATTCCATCAGATTAACCAAAGAGCTTATAAGCGAGTTTATGGCGGCAAACTGAAGGGCGCCTGAGATAAATAAGTAATAATAATTGAAAGGAGAGTGTAAGATGGCAGAAGCCAGGAAGGTGAGTATAGATGGGGTAACGCAGGAGGCGTATGAGAAGGCGTTGGGGGATGGAGTGGAGACGGTATTTGAT
>JALTIG010000114.1 GCA_027004185.1 bacterium
AGCTTACCCGTGAATGTCTCAGGTATATGTATCGGCTACTTTTCCTGTTTTATATTGAGGCACGCCCGGAGCTTGGCTACCTGCCAAATAAATCAGAAGAGTATCGTAAAGGCTACAGCCTTGAGTCTCTCCGTGATCTGGAGATGATTAAGTTGAGCACCGAGGAATCAAAAAATCGATTTTTCCTCCATGAATCAGTCAAGACTCTTTTTAAATTGCTCTATGATGGGTTTGAGCCGAAGCAGATGGATATGTATGCCAATCCTGATCATAACACCTTCAGGATTTCGCCCTTAAGAAGTCATCTCTTTGATCCCAAGCAGACCCCACTTTTGAATAAGGTCAAGTTCCGTAATTATGTCTTGCAGGAAGTGATCGAGTTAATGTCCCTTTCCAGACCCAAAAGAGGGCGGGGCAAAAAAAATCGCCGTGGCCGGATATCCTATGCCCAGCTTGGTATCAACCAGCTAGGGGCGGTGTATGAAGCCCTGCTTTCCTATCAAGGATTCTTTGCCGAGACGGAGCTCTTTGAGGTGAAAAAGGCCAAGGATAAGCATAATGTCCTAGAGACTGCCTATTTTGTAAAACCCGAAGACATAGAACAATACAGCGAAGATGAAAGGGTTTTCAACGATGACGGAACCTTTACCAGATATGACAAAGGAACCTTTATCTATCGTCTGGCTGGCAGGGATCGTGAAAAATCCGCCTCATACTATACGCCGGAAGTCCTCACCAAATGTCTGGTCAAATATGCCCTTAAGGAACTGCTCAAAGATAAAACTGCCGATGAAATACTGGCCCTGACAGTCTGTGAGCCTGCCATGGGAAGTGCCGCCTTCCTCAATGAAGCAATTAACCAGCTTGCCAAGGCGTATCTTGATCTGAAACAGAAAGAAACGGATCAACTCATTACCCATGAGGACTATCCGAGAGAGCTGCAAAAGGTGAAAATGTATATCGCAGACAATAATGTCTACGGGGTGGATTTAAACCCTGTGGCGGTTGAGCTTGCCGAGGTCTCCCTCTGGCTCAATACCATCTATGAAGGTGCTTTTGTTCCCTGGTTTGGCATGCAGCTGGTCTGTGGTAATTCACTTATTGGCGCACGGCGACAGGTGTTTGCAGTAAGCCTTTTGAAGAAAGGCAAGAGAGGTGATCCCTCCTGGCTGGATGTTGTTCCGGAAAGAGTTATTCCACCGCAAAGGCGCAAAGGACGCGAAGAAAAACAAGAGAAAACTTTGCGATCTTTGCGTCTTTGCGGTGAGAATCAGGTGTATCATTTCCTGCTGCCGGATAAAGGAATGGCAGCCTATAAGGACAAAGTCATCAAACAGATGGCAGGAGCTGAGATCAAGGCCATCAATGAATGGCGAAAAGACTTTACTAAAGCCTTTTCAGAAAGTGAGATCGAGCAGTTAAAAAAACTCTCAACAGCCATTGATAAACTCTGGCAGCGTCATGCTGGAATGCAACAAGGAATTGACTCCCGCACCACTGATCCCCTTCAGGTGTTCGGCCAAGATGCACCGGATGAGCAATTGCACAAGACCACTACAGAGGCAAAAGATCGCATCTTGCAGGAGGAGATATTTTCCAAAGATGTCCGTAACTCCAGCCCCTATCGCAGACTGAAACTGGTCATGGATTACTGGTGCACTCTCTGGTTCTGGCCCATTGAAAAAACGGAACTCTTACCGAGCCGGGCTGAATATCTCTTTGATATGACCCTGCTGCTGGAAGGCAATCTCTATGATGCTGAAGCAGTAGCAAAGGGTCAAATGTCCATGTTCCCGGATACCCGGCCTAAACAGATATCCATTGATATGGTGGATGAGTTTGGTTTTGTTAATGTGGATAAGCTCTGTGAGGAAAACAGCCGCCTGGGACTGGTTCGGGATTTGGGAGAACAGTACCGTTTTCTTCATTGGGAACTGGAGTTTGCCGACCTGTTTGCCAGTCGGGGCGGTTTTGATCTGGTGCTGGGGAATCCGCCTTGGCTCAAAGTAGAATGGAACGAGGGCGGGCTTATGGGTGATGTGGAACCGCTCTTTGTTTTGCGTAAATTGTCTGCCTCAAAACTGGCTGAAAAACGACAGGAGGTTGTGGATAGATATGATCTGCAATCCGGATATTATGCAGCCTATGAAGAGTCCGCTGCCACCCAGAACTTTTTGAACGGTTTGCAGAATTATCCGCTCCTCAAAGGTATGCAGACCAATCTTTATAAATGTTTTCTGCCCCAGTCGTGGATGATCGGCAAGGAATCAGGCGTGGCCGGGTTTCTTCACCCAGAAGGGATTTATGATGATCCCAAGGGGGGCGGGTTTCGGCAGGAGGTGTATCCGAGGTTGCGGTATCATTTTCAGTTTCAAAATGCTTTTATTCTTTTTCCGATAGCACATCGTGCGAAATTCAGTGTTAACATTTTACAAAATCATAAAGATAAACTGGCTTTTGAACACCTTGCCAACCTTTTTACACCTTCAACAGTTGATGCTTGTTACAGCCATCAAGGTGGTGTTTTAGTTCAAGGCATTAAAGACGATAACAATAAGTGGAGTATCCAGGGTCATCAGGGGCGTATTATCCATTGCGGCATAGATGAACTTACCCTCTTTGCCAAACTCTATGACGCTGAAGGAACGCCACCACTGGCCGCCCGTCTACCTGCCGTTCATTCCAGGCAGATCGTTGAGGTTCTCCGTAAGTTTGCCGCTCAACCCAAACGACTGGGCGATTTGGAGAGTGAGTATATTTCTACAGAGATGTGGCATGAAACCAATGCCCAGAAAGACAACACCATCCGCCGCCAGACCTGTTTTCCCGAAGATACCTCCCAGTGGATTCTCTCCGGCCCCCATTTCTTTGTCGGCAACCCTTTTAACAAAACTCCCCGAGCAAAATGCACTGAAAAAGGTCATTACGACATTCTCGACCTTACTACCCTGCCGGATGACTACCTGCCCCGAACCAACTATGTGCCGGATTGTGATGCAGGGGAGTATCGACGGCGGACACCGGTTTTGAAGGGTGCAGGAAACAGGGAGCAGGGGGCAGAAGTGGTGATGACGGATTGTTATAGGCTTTATTGCAGAAGACAACTTAGCCAGTCCGGAGAAAGAACCTTAATTGCTTCTATTGCTCCCAAAGGAGCTGGACACATTCATCCAGTAATTTCCACGACCTTCCAAAAGGTATCAACATTAGTTGAGTATGCAGGGTTATGCTATTCACTTATTTTTGATTTTTTTATTAAAACAACAGGTAAAGGGGATCTCTATGAATCAACTTTACGCCTTTTGCCTTTGCTCCAAACGCCAAGCAATTTACAGATAAGTAGAACTCTCTGTCTTTCCTGTCTTACAAGCTACTACGCCGATCTCTGGCAGGAATGTTGGCAAAACGATTTCCAAACCGACCACTGGGGCAAAAACGACCCCCGCCTCGACAACACCTTCTTCCAAAACTTAACCCCAATCTGGAACCGCAATAATGCCCTGCGCACCGACTACACCCGCCGTCAAGTCTTGGTTGAAATCGATGTCCTCACCGCCATGGCTCTGAACCTCACCCTGGAAGAACTGAAAACCATCTACCGGGTTCAGTTCCCGGTCATGCGTCAGAACGAAGCCGACACCTGGTACGACCAAAACGGTCGCATCGTCTTCACCTCCTCCAAAGGCCTCCCCGGCGTCGGCTTCCCCCGCAAAAAAACAAAAACAGCCCCCATCGGCTGGGAAGACATCAAAGACCTGCAATCCGGCACCATAGAACGTACCATCACCGACGACACCCAACCCGGCGG
>JALTIG010000115.1 GCA_027004185.1 bacterium
TTCCGGATGGTTCTGGATGTATTCGGGAGGGCCTTCTGCCAACTTTACCCCGAAATTGAGAACGGCAATTCTTTTCGAGATACTCATAACTACTGACATATCGTGTTCAACAAGTATCATTGTTTGGTTCCAGGCCTCATTCAATTCCATGAGGAAGCGAACCATATCCTCCTTTTCTTCAACAGTCATCCCGGCAAAAGGTTCATCTAAAACCAGCAGCTTCGGCTGTAAAGCCAAGGCACGCCCCAGCTCAACCCGCTTCCGCATTCCATAGGGGAGTGATCCCACAAGTTTTTTTCGAATGGGTTGCATTTCAAGAAAGTCGATCAGTTCCTCAACGATCTGGCGATGTCGAACCTCCTCCCTTTGAGCAGACTTTAGGAAAAGGGATCCTTTTATCAGATTATAATGACAGAAAATGTGGCGTGCCAGCAGCATGTTTGACAAAACAGTCATGCCGGGGAAAAGCTCAATATTCTGGTAGGTCCTACCAATGCCAACCTTAACAAGATCATGGGGATGACGATGGGTGACTTCCTTTCCATTAAAAAGGATTTTGCCTTCCTGTGGCTTGTAGTAACCTGTGATACAATTCAAAAGGCTCGTTTTCCCGGCCCCGTTCGGGCCTATTATGGTAAACAGCTCACCCGTGTGAATCTCAAGATCAATCATACTGAGGGCAACAATACCCCCGAATCTAAGTGTGAGCCTCTTTACCTCCAGATCGGCTCGCTTCTCTTCGGGTCTGCGGGAAGCAAAGAGGCTCGGTTCACCTCGAAATGCCTTCATTTAAGAACCGTAACTTTCTCTTTTTTCGGATTCCAGAATTTGGTGAGCGGGGTAAAGGTTTGGTCTTCATGAACCTGGATAATTCTTGCCGTGAATGACCCGCCGTGGTTTGTCCTTGTGTAGGTGACAGGGGGAATAAGCCCACCAAAGTCCTCATTCCGGAAACTCTCCAGAGCCTTATTCACCGTCTTCCTGTCTACTTTGCCATACATGCTTTGTGCTTTCTGGAAGGCCCTTGTCATGATAGCACCAACAGCTACTCCTTCCCAGTAGGACATGTCAAACTTTTTTACGCTCTTATACCGTTTCCACAACGTTCTTAGCAGTTTCATACCAGGGTTTTTGTCCCCGGGAAGACACCCTGGGAATTCCATGAACATCCGATCCCGGATGAGGCCTTTCCCACGCTTAAAGAAACCGGGATCAGTCGAGGTCCATGTGCCGAAGAAGGGAACCTTGTAGTTGACCCGGTCAGCAGACTGGAAAGCCATAATGATTGCAGAGGGAAGGCACTGCATCACAATATACTGAGCCCCTTTCTTCTTGAGTCTTAAAAGCTCAGTATTTAGATTGAGACTGGTAGGTGGAAATTGCTCGATGTCTACAATATCGATATGATGTTCTTTTGCATATTCCTTGCAAGGCTCATGAATGGATTTTCCATAGGCATTGTTGTAAGTGAGTAATCCAACTTTAGGGGCACCATCGCCTTTATACGTGGTTTTAATGTATT
The DNA here is from genome assembly GCA_027004185.1 of bacterium. GTDB lineage: Bacteria > Desulfobacterota > S145-22 > S145-22 > S145-22 > S145-22. The sequence continues at coordinate 1,523 of JALTIG010000115.1, forward strand.
GAAGAATAGCATAGGAATCCATGACATAGGTCCCAAAGGGAAGATAGGCATACGCTACAGGAGGCTTGAGAAATCCCCGGTACGTTGAGAAATTGATGTCAGGAACCTTGTACTTCTGGAAAATCGGTTTCGCCATAATCCCGGAACCTGCACTCCATGTAGCGATCATGGCAACCCCACTTTCCGAACAGAACATCTTGACAAATTTTAATGCTTGAGGAATCTTATAGGCGCTATCCTCCAGGTCGAGTGCGATCTTGTTCCCAGCGATACCACCCTTAACCTCATTGACATACCGGAAGTAATCCTTTAGGCCCTTGGCATGGTACTGTCCCCAAATGCTGGCGGGACCTGTCAAATTTATGGCCGCGCCCACTTTTATGGTCTTGGCTTCAGATACAGGGGCCATCCCCATAACAACAAAGCACGCAACCGAGAAAAGCAGAACTAAAAGTTTTAGTAATTTACGCATGATACAACCTCCTTTCTTTGTGGGAAGAATCGCAATTTCATGGATTCAGTCCCGATGAAATGTTCTACAAATCCATCTGAACCTCATTAACATGCCCTTGCACCACCCCCTTCTTCCATCTCTCATCCATTATATTATTATGTGATTTAGGATTTGGTGACTACTACTTCCTTCCCCAACCTGCACGCTGCATCTTGTCTTATCACCTGCCTTTTGCCCCCATCCCCTTTAGTACCCATATCCCAATTACCATACATTCGCACTATACACTATATTTTGCCTGTAGTGATATTAAAACAATATTCTAACGGTTTTGGATCATAGCAAAGGAAATCGTGATTGTCAATACAATTTATTTCAACCTAATTCAAGTTCAGGAAATCTATAAAAATCCCTATTTAACACATAATGAACCACACCGCCGCAAGTAGGCAAGATATCAAACCTTTCATTAGGAAAAGCACCAATCTGTAGGGTATGGAATCCTAAAAAGGAATAAAAACCCTTTTTATGTTGTTTTAATGAGAGATTTAGTCTTTATCGTTTCTCTGAATCCTTAAGAACCGGCATACTTCACATTCAGGGCTTCACGTACCTTCCTTAACAAATCCTTCTTCGTAAAAGGCTTTTGGAGAAACACCGCATCCCTTTTAAGGATCCCTTTTTGCACGACGATATCATCTGTATACCCAGACATATATAGAACCCTGAGCATAGGATTAACAGATTTTAAGCGTTTGGCCAGTTCCTTTCCGCTTATACGAGGCATCACTACATCGGTTAGGAGCAGGTGAATAGTACCTTTGTATTGCTCTGCAACCTCAATGGCCTCTTCCCCATTGCTTGCTTCTAAGACCCGGTAACCATATCCTTTCAACACTTCCAAAATAAGCCTGCGAAGCGCCTCGCTGTCCTCCGCCACCAAGATCGTTTCTGTAGGCTGAAAGGCCTCAGTGATTTTGGCCTTCTCCTTATGCTTGCTCCTCTGACCCGCTTTGGCCTTAGGGAAATAGATCTTGAAAGTTGATCCCTTTCCGAGATTGCTATCAACCTGGATATATCCGCCATGTTGCTTTACGATCCCATACACCGTAGAAAGGCCTAAGCCCGTTCCCTTCCCTCTCTCTTTTGTGGTGAAAAAGGGTTCAAAGATGTGGCTAAGGGTTTCCTGATCCATCCCGACCCCATTGTCCGTAACAACGAGCGAGATGTAAGGACCAGGGGATCCCTTCTCCCCCAGCCTCCTAAAAAAGGGTTCATCCAGCAACACGTTGTATGTTCTGATCGTAATGGTGCCACCATCTGGCATAGCATCCCTCGCGTTCACCAGAAGGTTCATGATAATCTGTTCAATCTGACTTGGATCGACAAACACCTCCCATAAATCGGAAGTATACTGAAAGACCAGTTCCACATCTTCCCTAATGAGCCGGTGCAACATCCTCTCCAAGCCCATGATGAGCTTATTCAGATCGAGGATCTCAGGTTGAATCAGTTCCTTCCGACTGAAGGCAAGGAGCCGGCGTGTAAGTGCAGCTGCCCTCTGACCAGCCGACAGGATTTCCTCTATGTGCCGATCAACCGGCTGGTTTTGCTCCACTTTAAGCAGGGCAAGTTCGGCGTTACCGATAATAGTGGTCAGGATATTATTAAAATCATGGGCTACCCCTCCGGCAAGTACCCCGATGGCTTCCATCTTCTGGGATTGGATAAGCTGAAGGTTCAGTTTCTCTTTCTCTCTTTCCTCTTTGTCACGCTGTAATCTCGCCTGAAGGATCGGTGCGATGTAACCTGCCAAGATTTCAAGAAACTTCTTGTCTTGTTCCCCATAATCCTTTAGCCTGTGCCCTACCAGTATATTTCCGATAAGCCTTTCCTGGTACACAATCGGAACGTCTAACGCCCTTACTACCGGAAGATGTCCTTCGGGTACCCGGAAGGAGACGTTGGAATAGAGGGGTTTCTTCTCACGCATGGCCCGTCCCCAGATTCCCGTCCACCGCGACTGGTCAAAAACAATGTTCTTATCAGGAACCCGGCACTGATCCCAGATCCCCCTGGTTAAAGAGGGGCAAACCCAGTCTCCACTTTCATCGATATACCCGAAGATGCCGTACTTGCTTCTGAGGGCTGTCAGGATTACCTGCAAGGCCTCTCCATAGACCTCTTCGCCAGGGAAGGTCAGAAAGACCTGGGCCACCTGGTTTCTAACACGCAACATCCTCTCAGATTCCCGGAGCGCTTCTTCTGTGTGTTTCCGTTCCGTTATATCCAGCACCTGCCCCACCGACCACATCCTGCCTAACAAATCTTTGACCAGGGTGCTGTAGATCTCAACTGTGCGTCTTTCCCCATCTTTCCTCACAACATCAAATTCATATCTCGATGGAACCTCCTCCCCCTTCCGGCGCATGACATACCTGGTTTCTACCATTTCTCTCGACCTACCATCGAGGAACTCCCTGAAATCATGACCGATAAGTTCTCCGGGCTTCCGTCCGAGGATCTCACAAAACCTGGGGTTCACGTATTCGATCCTGTAATCCCCCCTCACAACCAAGATCCCCTCATGAGAATTTTCTATCAGAACACGATAGCGCTCCCTGCTTTCCTGCAGAGCCTCTTCTGCAACCACCCGGGTGGCTATTTCTCGCCTTAGCCTGCGTGCGAGGTTAAAATAGACCACCAAACCCACTATAACCAACAGAAATAACAGAGCAATGAAGAGGAACCATGGCCACTCCTGCTCTAAGAATTCTGTGGGCGTGATCTTCTTCCCCAGGTTTGCAAAGGGCTCGAGTCTTAAGCCCTTCAGGCATCTGGGAACGTCTGTGTAGTTCAAAGGAATCGTCCATCCCGAGCAGTGGACAGCACATATATAGGGGCTTTTGAAAAACATTAGTGTAGCGTGAACAGTAGCTTCACAGATAACAATGATCATAATAGACAGAACAACGGTCCTGAGCACCAATTAGGTCTCCTATTATCATTGGACTTATAATGAAATATATCTAAGCTGTCAATAAAGAAATAAATAGAAGATTTAAAAAAGACACTTCACACCTTCAATCTACCGGGTATTTACTTGCTTACGAGATTTACATTGAAGGTCTTCATCTTTTTTCTCAGGGTATTCCGAGTTATCCCTAGTAATTTGGCGGTTTGCCCCATTTTGTGGCCGGTCACTTCAAGGGCCAGGCGGATGAGAATCTTTTCTACGAGAGATGTTACGTCCCCCAGGATATTGCCTGATCCCTCGGGGTCGATCTTTTCTAGAAGTTGCCTAAACTTAAAGGTTAAAAGGTCCTCAAAGTCCGGCAGGTTCCCTCCCTCAGTCCTCTCTTTAAATAACAGGTCCTGGACCATCTCTTCCATACGCTTCAGGAAAAGATAAAAGGATATCTCCATCCCCAAGAGTTTAAATAGGCGCCTGTTACGTGGCACGATGGCCTTATCATGGTAACTCCCCGCGGCAAAAACTCCAAAATGGATATGACCACGACCCAGGGGAACTACAACCGGGCAATAAGGGAGGGAATCTCCATCCAGTTCCTTTTCTATGGGAATCTCTGTCAATTCCATGGTCCGTTTTTCCATACAGTGTCTATGTGCCAGGGCGATAAAGGGGTTTGGAAACTTATCCGATAGCGTAACCTTGCCTTTGCAATAAGAGATCACGGAGAGTCCATTTGCATGTATGATACGGCTGGGATGCGTTACCACAAGGTCCCCAAAGTGTACCTCCCCCTCACGATCCAGCAACAGCATGACAGAATAGAACCACTCCCGAAGGGTTGATGCCTGCCTGTGAATATCCTTTATTTTTGCAAAAATATCCAGTAAAACGCTATCGGGGATCTGAAATGGGAAAGCCCTCTGCGTTGTCACATTTGCCCTCTGCGGTATTTTAACGTATTTTAACCAGGTTACTTCTTTAAGGCTTCCGGTGCCTTGATCAGGTATTGAAGAAACCAGTTATCCGGTGTCAGAACCAGTGTGGTGTCTCTTTTGAAGGCGTTCTTGTAAGCTTGCAGGCTTCTTATAAATGCATAGAAACCAGGGTCTTTCGTATAAGCGTCGGCGTAAATCTTCAGCGCGAGGGCATCGGCCTGACCTCGGATTGTTTCAGCCTTTTTATACGCCTCTGCCAGTATGATCGTGCGTTCCTTATCCGCTTCAGCCTTGATCTTCAGCTCAATCTCCTTCCCCTCAGATCTGTAAAGTTTGGCTTCACGTTGTCGCTCGGCCCGCATCCGTTCGTACACATGCCTCTCGTTCTGTGGTGGAAGATCCGCCCGTTTGATACGGACATCCACGACCTTAATCCCGTAATTCGCGGCGATCCTGTTCGCCCGGCTGGTTACCTCCTTCATAATGGTATCCCGTTTTGTAGCCACCACATCCACCAGGGTGCTTTGACCAAGGATCACCCGAAGCTGGGCATATATGATATCATCTAATCGTGATTGCGCACCTGTAATGTTACGCACCGTCTGGTAAAAACGCAGCGGGTCAACAATCAACCACTTGGAGTAGTTGTCCACCACCAGGTTTTTCTTATCAGAGGTTAGGATCTCTGCAGGGGCTGCATCGTACTCAAGCAGCCGCTTTTCGAAGGTCATCACGTTCTGGAGAAACGGAACCTTCATATAAAGCCCAGGTTCATGGAGAACACGCACCGGTTTCCCAAGTTGAAGCACCAGGGCCTGTTGGGTTTGATCCACCACAAAAAAGGCCTGATTCAACCCGATCAGGGCAATTACTATTAAGATAACGATTATAACGATACGGTTTTTCAAGGCTACCCTACCCTTACCCTAAGGCTTTTTTTGTGTTTCTTTGTAAAGAGACGAATCCAACGGCAACAGGGGAAGGATCCTTTCCCCTAACTTGGGGGCAACAATAATCTTTTTCGTATGAGCCAAAACCTTTTCCATCGTTTCTATATACAGACGTTTTCGCGTGATATCCTTTGCCGATTTGTAGGCCTGGTAAACCTGCAGGAAATGGCTGACATCCCCCTGAGCCTCTGCAACCTTCGATTTCAGATATGCCTGGGCGGCATTGATGATCTTTTGCGCCTGTCCCTTTGCCTTTGGGATGATATCGTTCTGGTAACCCTGCGCCTCATTAATGTAGGTATTTTTATCCTCCTTGGCACTGGCCACGTCCTTGAAGGCCTGCATAACCTGGGAAGGCGGATGGACGTCCTGTAACTGAACCGCTACCACCATGATCCCCGCTTTATATTTATCCAGAATCCTTTGCAGTAGCTTCTTGGTATCCTGCTGGATTTCATATTTTCCTGTCGTAAGGATCTGATCGATATTATTTTTACCCACCACTTCCCGGATTGAAGCCTCTGTAGCATCCTTGACTGTTTTTGGGATGTTATAGACATTAAACAGGTAATTCACCGGGTTTTTGACCTTGTATTGGACAATCAGGTTCATATCAACGATATTTTCATCCCCAGTTAACATGAGGGATTCTTTAGGAATGTCCCGGTAACGTGCAGGGGGTCCCGGTTCAATTGTTCTGAACCCGACCTCAATCCGCTTCACCTCCGTGACCTTTGGTTTGAGAACCGTTTCCACTGGATAAGGAATATGAAAATGGGGACCCGGTTTAGTCATATAGACATACTTGCCGAATCGTTTAACCACGCCCACTTCGTCTGGACTTACGATATAGATCCCACTAACCATCCAGACAAGAAGGAGAATGATCAGGACGATCCATCCACCTGGTAATCTCCCCGTGAACTTATGTTTCAACTCTTGGTAGGCTTTACCTACCTGCTGAAAGCCATCCGGTGTTTGATGTTCTGTCCCTTTAAATTGATCCCAATCCACTTGCTCCCCCCTTGGACAAACATATATTTAAAACCTCTCATGGATACATGTCAAGTCAAACTTTGTTTTCAAATGTAAAATGCATTCTATTTATAGTCCATAACCTACTGATATGAAACAATAATATAAGGCAATAGCATCTCTTTTGAAAATCCTCTTGACTTTTCGAAACGAGCAACTAAAATAGTGAATTATGATTCATAAAATGAACAACCGTACAGAAAACAATAAGGTTCGGTCCATCACACTACGCCGAAAGGAGCGCGAACGGCTCCAGCGCGAGCAGCAGATACTCAAGGCAGCGGAAAAGGTCTTTGCAAAAAAGGGATTTCAAAAAGCTACTATCCAGGAGATAGCGGAGGAATCAGAGCTTGCGGTTGGAACCATCTACAACTTCTTCAGCAGCAAGGAATCTCTGTATTCAAAAATTATCATGACACGGCTTACCGAAATGCGGCAGGAGGTTCTTAACAAGACCCAGGAAATCGCGGATGTCAAGAAACGCCTGAAAACCATGCTCCTTGTGCAGTCCGGGTTCATTGAAAAAAACAAGGATTTCTTCATTATCTTTTTGCGAGACCGAAACAGGTTTCCCTGGTCTCTCGCTAAAGATCTCGGCGAAGAGGTTGCCAAACGTTACCAACATCACTTAGAGACCCTCCAGGCGATTTTCAAAGAGGGGATTCAAAAGGGTACCTTTCGGAACCATGATCCTGAAGACCTTGCAGAGGCCTGGGGAGGCCTCTGCAACACCTTTTTCTTTAAGTGGCTTATGGAAAAACAAAAATGGGATCTGAAAACCAAGGCACTAACCATCTATGACCTTTTCATGAATGGAGTGGGAAAATGAGAAGGAGACCTTTCATCTTTTTCCTAACTATCCTGAGTTTTGTCTTATGGGCTACCCCAGGATTTTCAGGAGATACCTCCCCGGTTCTGAGTCTTCAAGAATGCATCAAAATCGGCTTGAAACAGAACCTGGAGCTGCACGCCGTACGCCTTTCCATCGAGAAGGCCAGGTACATGGCGAAAGCGGCCTATGCCGATTTTTTCCCTAAACTCCACGTCCAGGCGACCTACCGTTGGTTAGAGAACCCTGTCTCTATTGACATCCCCCAAATAACCATCCATACCCCAGTGGGCCCCCTCGTCTCACCTCCCACCAACGTCGCAAAAGCTGCCAGGAATTCAGGGGTTATGACCACCAGCCTGATCCAGCCACTATTTACAGGAGGTGCGCTAACTGAAACGCACCATCTTGCGAAACTTCAGGAAAAAAGCAATGAAGACACCTATGAAAACCGGAAGCAGGCCCTAATAGAGGCCATCAAGGACTCATATTACAATCTGCTTAAGGTTCAAAAAATTCGCCTCTTGATGATCGAATTTGTCAAACAGTTAACCAATCATCTCCATGTTGCCAAGGCCTTTCTCGACGAAAACATCATCCCACTCAATGACTATCTTCAGGCCAAGGTAACCCTTTCCAATGCTCGCTTAAACCTGATCAAGGCAGAAAACTCCCTTAAAATCGCCCAATCCGCCCTGAACCTTCTCCTTAATCGGAATATCAATCTCCCCGTCAGGGCCGAAATCACTTTCCACTTGCACCCCTTGTCCAGACCCCTGTCTTATTATCAGAGTATCGCCCTTTCCTTCCGCCCCGACTTAAAGGCCGCCATCACCAGGGTTCAACAAACCAGGTCCATGATTCGGCTTACCAAAAGCCGTTATTATCCACATGTGGCCATGAGTATAAATTACCGGGACCTTAGCGATGAATCCCTCGAAAACGACTCTGCAAGTATCCTCGTTACAGCCAACTGGTCTATCTTTGAATGGAATAAACGTAAATGGGAGGTAAATGAAAAGAAAGCAAAGCTTGAACAGGCAATCCTTATGGAAAGCCAGTTAAAACAACTCATCCTTCAAGAAGTAAAAACGGCTTACCTAAATGTTTGTGAATCCTTTAAACGGATACAAACGATCCGGGATGCCGTTAAACAGGCGGAAGAAAACCTACGCATCAACAACGTGCGCTACAGTGAACAAGTGGCAACTTCTACCGATGTCATAGATGCCCAAACCCTTCTATTAAGAACCCAGGTCAACCTGACTGTGGCCAAGATAGATTATCTGAGCGCCTTGGCCGGATTGGAGAGGGCAGTTGGAAAACCTATTGCGGAGGATATGATGTGAAAAAGCTCACCCTATACCTTCTCATCCCTATTCTTATTTCGACGACGGGGTGCCGGAAAAAGGAAGGGGAAACAAATAAAAAAAAGACTGAAAAACCTGTCCCGGTGAAGGTTACAACGATTCACCGCCATGTTCTATGGGTAACCATCCATGCAATCGGCACAGCTAAACCTAATCAGATCGTCTATGTCAAATCAAAGGTCCCAGGAAAGATTATCCTTATTCCCGTCCGGGAAGGAGACAGAATCCGTAAAGGGGAGTTGTTGGCTGAGTTAGACCCGATCGACTATCGGCTTGCCGTTGCAAGCGCAAAGGATGCCCTGAAAACCGCGAAATTAACCTATAAAGAGGCAAAGATAAACCTGCAAGATGTCCTGAAAGACTGGAAACGGTATAAGCGTCTGTACAAAAAAGGGGTTATCTCAAAGCAGAAATGGGATCACATAGATACAACGAAAAGAAAGGCAGAGATCTTTCAAAATCTCGCCCGCGCACGGGTTTCCCAAGCAAAGGTGGCTTTAGAGATCGCGATGACCAACCTTCGAAGCACCCGGATTTACGCCCCCCTTGATGGAATCGTCACCTTACGCCTGGTAGATCCAGGAAACCGAGTCTACACCATGCCCCCCACCATCCTGATGGTGGTAATGGATATCTCCCGAATCAAGGTCCTCTCAGACCTCCCTGAAAAGGAGATGGCCTTGATTCGTTCCTCGGCCCCTGTCTCCATAAGATTTGATGCCTTGCCAGGAAAGATCTTTGAGGGGAAGATTACTCGGGTTTATCCCCAAGTCGATCCCATTACCCGGAATTTTACCATCGAAGTCGATCTCAAGAATCCAAACCAAACCATCAAAGCGGGAATGTTTGCACATGTCCGTGTCAGGGTAAAAAGGGTACAAACTCTTGTAATCCCCAGGAGCGCTCTACTCAAGATCCCGGGCACGGGAACCTTTTACACCTTCCGAGTCATAGGAAACAAGGTTGAAAAGGTCAACGTAAAAACAGGCAT
>JALTIG010000116.1 GCA_027004185.1 bacterium
GGTTAGAGTTCGTCGTCTCAATCTGGTCCATAGGATCTCCCGTCCCTGTTTCCATGTAATCATAATGACAAACACCATCCCTCCAATCACGAGAGGAAACCAGGCGCCATGAAGGATCTTGCTGATATTCGCCAAAAAGAAGGAACTATCTATCATCAAAAAAAAGAAGAGGAACAGAGAGATCAGCGCTGGATTCCAGTGCCACTTTTCCTTCGCCACGACAAAAAACAGAACCGTGGAGATCAACATGGTTGAGGCAACCGCCACACCATAAGCCGCCGCAAGCCGGCTCGAAGAGTGAAAGCCTATGGCAAGGCCGATCGTACTGATCATCAAAACCCAATTTACCAACGGCACATATATCTGACCAATCTGGCTGGCTGATGTATGGACAATACGGATCCTGGGGAAATAACCTAATTGCACAGCTTGGCGGGTCAGGGAAAACGCACCAGATATCACGGCCTGGGAAGCTATGATCGTAGCTGCGGTAGCCAGGCACACCATGGGGATAATCCCCCACGACGGTACGATAGCATAAAAGGGGCTATGAGCCGCCAAGGGATCCAACAGAAGCATGGCTCCTTGACCAAAATAATTAAAAAGAAGGGCTGGGAGAACCAGAACAAACCATACCAGTCGTATCGGACGCCTCCCGAAATGTCCCATGTCGGCGTATAAGGCTTCCGCCCCGGTTACCACCAGAAAAACGGCTCCGAGGACAAAGAATCCATGCACGCGATTGTTTAAGAGAAACCAAATTCCATGCCACGGATTCAGAGACTGAAGAATGGCAGGGTGTTTCACTACCTGAAATCCCCCCAAAACCCCAAGAGTGCAGAACCATACAAATATAACGGGCCCAAAAAGCCTACCCACATGCCCCGTCCCACGGGGTTGCAACATGAAAAGACACGTCAGAATAACTATGGTTACAGGGGTAACATATGGATTCAGCCTTTGGGCAACCACTCTCATCCCCTCAATGGCGCTCATAACGGAGATTGCCGGAGTAATCATTCCATCCCCATACAAAAGGCAGGCTCCAAAGATCCCAACAGCCACCAGCAGCCATTTCCCTTCCATCCTCATCAAACCCCTGGGTCGGATCAGAGAAGTAAGGGCAATTATTCCCCCCTCACCGTGATTATCGGCCCGCAAAATGAAAGTTAGATACTTTATGGAAACGACAAGAAAAAGCGACCAGAAAATGAGAGACAAGACTCCCAAGACATTCTGAGGTGTCACAGAAATAGCATAATCACCATAGAAACACTCACGAATCGCGTAGAGCGGACTCGTCCCAATATCCCCGAAGACAACCCCCAACGCTGCGATAGAAAGGGTCAACAGGTGTTTCCGTTCGAATCCGTCCATCCGTTTCAGTCGTGTTCCCTCACCCTTTGCCCATTTTTCTTCCTGGGAGATATCCATATTTACCTCCTCGCTTTACACTTACCTATCCCCAAGATTTCAATCACTCAACCTTTAACCAAGTACATTCCAAAAAGTCAACCTTACGGGTTATAAGTATCTTTCACTTGCATAACCAACTTTTTTTTCAGAAAATACTCACCTCTAAGAGAGGAGAAAGGGATGCCCCATCTCTATGTCGCCCCATTGAAAATTCCTGAGAGGCACTGGTGCCATGACCAGCGAGACAGCAAACTTTTTCGTGCCATGGATGGAGAAGAAACCTTTTTCATTCGTCTGGATCCCTCAGGGAAAATGATCCGACTATCCCTCCTGACCACGAACATCGATCTCCTCCTCAATCGCCATAAACGCATACTCTACAACTTCGCCCGGCGAATGAACGCCGAGATCCTTAAAAGCAACCTGGGAAATTTCCTGAAAGACGAAAGGGGGCTTTTCAACCTCTGGAATGAAAAGAAAATAGCCTCCTTTGACTGGAATACCCCATCCCCCAAACACCTTGAAATCGGCTCTGGAAACGGTATGTTCCTGAACGCACAGGCAAAAAGGAATCCTCACTGTGTGTTCATCGGAACTGAAATCAACGGGTTTGTCCTTAAAAAGGCCTTGCGCACCGCTGCAACCGGTTCTCTATCCAATGTTTTTTATCTAAGAAAAGAAGCAAGATATCTCTTACGCTATCTTATCCCTGAGAACATCCTCGACGCAATCCACATCTACTTCCCGGATCCATGGAGCAAAACCCGCCACCATAAGAGAAAACTTATCCAGCCGACCACCATAGAAAACTTTGCAAGGTGTTTGAAACATGGCGGCAGCATATTCTTCACGAGCGACGACGTGGAATATGCGACAGAAGCGAAGGAACTTTTTGAAAAATCACCCTGTTTTAACTTAAAAACCTACGAAATGACGACCTCTCCGAAGATTTATACCAAGTACGAAAAGAAGTGGATTACGGAAGGAAGAATAATCTACTCCCTTTCTCTGCAGAGAAATGATTTTCCTTCTCCCCCCTCCTCTTCTGATACCATCATAGAATCCTTTACCCTCCTAGCCCCCCATCGCCTGAAAAGTGACACGATTTTTCAAAAGGATGATTTCACTGTCATCTTCAGGGACGTGTACCGTGGGGAGGATGAGGATCTCATCGATGCCATTGTAACGCTTGGACGCACGATATGGTTTGTACTTTTTAGCTGGAGGGAGGGGAAATTGCATTTCTCTTCAGAGCTCAACCAAAAGTTTCTGAGCCGGCGTGTTGAAACACTCCTCCGTCACCTTTTCCTTGCTTGATCCCTTCTCTCTGTAAACTTCAGGAACCACAAAACTCTCCTGGTTGGCTAATTCGGAAAGCTGGCATTGCAAGAATACTCTAAACGCTTCCTTTACATCTTTATTCGGGTGATCTCAATTCCCTTCTCTTTGGCCGTCCCAATGGCAATCTAATACCCCGTGTCGTAATGCCATATAACTTCACTGCCGAGCAGCTTTAATGTAATGACATCTCCTGTGAGCAATAGCCATTTTACCCCAGGGAAAAACGTAACGATAGTGTATGAGAAGGGGACAAGGGGGTTAAAAGGGAATAGGGATCAGGAAAGATCAAATCCATCTGGAATTAAAGTTGAAAGAACTGTTTCATCTATGTCTCGCTCAATGGAATCTTCCGCACCCCTTTTCAGTGTTAATCTACACCCACTTGCACATTTGAACCAAGCAGATTTGACAGGTGCTCGAATCCTCTATAGAATTATCATAAAAGAGGGAAAGTTATACCAATGGCAGATAATCAACCATTACAAGCAAAATTTTCCATAAAGAGATATTTTCAGGAGGTCATCGATGGTCTGACCGATGACCTAAAAATCGTTGATCGCCAATACCGGGTGGTTTTTGTGAATCAGACCGCTGCTCAGCGTTTGTTCAAAAAACCGGAACAAATCCTTGGACAAAAATGTTTCGAGGTGTTTAACCACTTTGATCATCCCTGCCCCTTTTGCACAACCCACCAGACGTTTGAAACGGGAGAAACCCTGCATACCGAATTCGGATACACGGACACGGATGGCGATCCATTCTTTTTCCTGTTGACCACCTATCCCATCAGAGATGAAAATGGAACTATTCCCTACGTGGTAGAGGTGACGCGGGACGTGACGCAGGAAAAAAGGCTGGAGCAGGAAGTTGTCCAGACGAGGACCCTCAAGGCCATCGGACAGTTTGCCGCAGAATTAGCCCACGAGGTGCGAAACCCTTTAAACGCTATCACATTCCAGATGGCTCTGCTAAAAAAGATCCGGGATGAACACCCAGATACCCCCTATTCGCAACATCTATCAGAAGTCACCAACATCGTGGATGAAGAGATCTCAAGCCTAACCAAAATCACCCAAGATTTCTTGAACTTCACCAAACAAGACTCCCTTAAATGCGAACCCGCAAACCTAAAAAAGACCATTGATTCTTCTCTGGAACTGGTCAAGGGAGACCTAAAAAACCAAGGAATTGATGTATCTGTAGAAGAATTTGGTGGACCTCACATTACTCTGATCGACCGGGACAGGTTCCGACAGGTCATCATCAACCTTCTTCACAACGCTAAAGACGCCCTTGTCCACGGGGGAAACATCAAGATTACCCTTTCCCCAGGACCAGATGATACCACGCACGTGATCGTGGCAGACAACGGCCCAGGTATTCCCAGGCAGCTTTTCGAAAAGGTATTCGACCCATTTTTTTCTGGCAAACAGAAAGGATCAGGCCTTGGTCTGTCTATTGTAAAAAACATCGTAGAGGCCCATGGAGGTACCATTGCGCTGGAACCAAGCTCCCGGGGTGCTACTTTCAGGATGACCTTTCCAAAGATAAAATGACCACAATAACAAATCCCCCCAGTGTCATTCTCATCGTGGATGATGATATGAATACTCTAAGGGGAATGAAATGGTTTCTCTCACGAGAGGATCGCAAGATCCTCACGGCCTCCAACGCATCGGAAGCCATGGACACCATCGGCTCAAAAAGAGTGGACATCATAATCTCAGACATCCGACTTCCCGACCAGAGTGGGATATCCCTGATGGAGGAGGTTCTACATCACTACCCTGAAACAGATGTCATCTTGATGACCGGATATGGGAGTATCGCCGATGCTGTCACCGCCATGCAGAAAGGGGCTTATACCTATCTGACCAAACCTCTCAATCCGGATGAACTGGAAATCGTCCTGTCACGAATCCTTGCGAAACGCAACCTGATTCGTCAAAACCGCGCTCTCCTGAAACGTCTGAGTGGGCAGGAAGTCTCCCAGGAAATCCTTGGAACTTCCCGGGAAATCAGGGAGGTTCTGAAAAGCATTCGAGATGTTGCACCCACCGACGCGCCGGTCTTGATTGAAGGGGAAACAGGAACAGGCAAGGAACTGATTGCCCGAGCAATTCACCGATACAGCGAGCGATCCGATGGACCCTTCATCGTAGTAAATTGCGCTGCCCTTCTTGAAAACCTTCTGGAAAGTGAGCTCTTTGGCCATGAAAGGGGGGCATTTACGGGGGCTGTGAAACAAAAGGTGGGACGCTTCGAGCAGGCTAACGGCGGAACCTTGTTTCTCGATGAGATCGGGGAAATGCAAATGAGCACCCAAGCCAAGATCCTGCGGACACTGGAATACGGAACATTTGAACGGCTGGGAGGAACCCGCTCAATCCAAGTGGATGTGAGAGTCCTCTCTGCAACGAATCGGAATCTTCAGGAAGAAATTGCGAAGGGTCGGTTTCGAGAGGATCTTTTCTATCGTTTGAACGTAGTTTCCATCCACGTTCCCCCCCTCCGTGAAAGAAGGGGGGACATCCCCGTTTTACTCCGAACCTTTCTGAAGCGTTTTTCCACGGCACAGAAAAAGGAAATTAATGGATTTAGCGCGGAGGCCCAACGTCTGTTAGAGGCATACACATGGCCCGGTAATGTCCGGGAGCTTGAACACACAGTTGAACGGGCTGTAATCATGTGTTCAGGGCCCGTCATCCAAGTGGATCACCTGCCTGAACCTATTCGGAGGCAATCAGAACGAAAAGAAGGCCTTTCTACCGTAACCCTTCCTCTGGGGATTACCCTGAAAGAGGCTGAAAAAAGGTTGATCCTCAAGACCCTTGACTCGGTTGGGTACCACCGAGGAAAGGCCGCTGAAATCTTGGGAATCAGCAAACGGAAGATCGAGTATCTTTTAAAGGCCTGGAAGATGAAAGGGCTGGGGAAAAATCCACGCTTACCCCTTTAACCACTTCCGCCATCCCCTATCTCTGTAAGGTCTGCAGGCAAGTCTTTTGACCAATGGGTAAGGAGCGTTTGCACCTCCTTGTTTCCCATGGAATCGAGAATGTCCTCTGTATTTACAATCCCCCCGATCTCATCAATGCCTGGGAACACGTCAGCATGCTTAGAAGAAGGAGTTAAAGAAATCAACTCTCGGTGATTCGCCAAGGCTTGGATCTGGTGAAATGATGGAGCCTTATTACCCAATCGCATCCAGGCTGTTGTCATGATAACACCAATGATCAGACCCAAGACCCCCACCATTGCGGGAACAAGCACGGTATGTCGCGAGAAAAAATCCCTTCCGTGGGCCATACATCTTCTCCACAAGGAGGAAGGGGGCTCCACCGTATCCAGTATCTCGTTTTTGAGTTCTTCAAAAAAGTTGTCCGGCAGTGTGGGGAGCGGAGGAATCGCCTGCAGGTGATGCAAAAGGTACCGAATATCCTCCTGAAATGCCCGGCAGGAATCACAGCTACTAACATGTTCCTGGAGACCAACCTGAAGATCTCTGTCAAGGGGGGATCCACACTCAGATTCAATGATAAGGGCACGTATCTTATGACAGGACAGTTTCACGGTTAAATATCTCCCTCAGTTTTGCGACGGCATTATGATAAGCCGCCTTACAGTTTCCTACGGAGCAACCCATGACGACCGCAATTTCAGCATAGGTCATCTCTTCCTGTATCCGAAGTGTCATGATGGCCTTTTGCTGCCTCGGCAAGTTTTCTATCGCCTTTAGCAACAAATCCTGTAGATCTGCCCTTTCAACCATCGCCAGAGACGTAGGGGATGGATCAGCAAGATCTTTCAGTAGACTCGCGGATCCTGATGGGAGCCGGCGCGTCAAGAAATTAAGGGTGTGATTGGTCGCTATCTTATATAACCAGGTGCGAAAAGAGCTTTTCCCATTAAACCCTGAAATACCTTTGAAGACCTTAATAAAAACCTCTTGGGTCAGATCTCTGGCATCTTCCGTATGGCCTGTCATTCTGTAAATGTAATAAAATATTTCTCTCTCGTACCTCTCGATCAGATGACTGACGGCGCTTCGCTTTCCCTTCTTTGCATCGGCAATAAGCTGTCTCTCCGTTTTGTGTTTCATCTAAAACAAGAGACCCAAGAAGATTCAAAAGGTTTACTTTAAACCGATTTTAATAAAGTGATTTTGAATACATGCCTCAAAACAAGATTGTCAAAAGACTGGTATAGCATGAAGCACCTTAAACAGGTTTACTTACTGAAAGATCTTCTCGATGAATAGAAACAAAAAAGTGTATGGGGAGAGGATACATCCTCCCCCCCGCCTGTAGGTTATTATTATTCTTCTAACGTGATGGCACCTTCGGGGCACTCATCGACACAAGTTCCACATTCCACACATTCATCCTCATTGACAATAGCGTGGTCTTCGACCGTAATAGCCTCCACTGGGCAAACCTCAGCACAAGTTCCACACGCGGTACATTTGTCAATATCTACTTTTGCTGCCATTTTTTACCTCCTGTTTTTTTGGTTTTCGAGCCAAACACTTAAGATGGTTTCACCTCCTTTCTTCCCCTTTTGACAAAACCACCGCTCAGTTTGTTTACTACTTTGCTGCCTCATACATAATCTTGTCGCTTGTGTCAAGAATATAATGTTTTGGAACTTGGGTGGCAAGGAGCCATAGGAATATCTTTAAAAGATTTCCTCTCTTTGAACCAATTTCCCATAGGCCTCAGAATAAAATGGCAATACCTCTACCCCTAAGTCTCTTTTCAGGGTTATGGCTAAAAACCCAGGCCTGCAGAGTCCCCCACGCACCTCCCACAAGACCGAATCCCACGTCCCGGATATCCCCCACACGGTACGGGAGAAAGGCCTGAAAAAGCTCATCTGCACAGGCCGTCAGGACCACTACCCCAAGGGCCAGGTAAAGTGACATTTTCAATGGTCTATTCCTCACTTCCAGCATAACAAGAAACCCCAACAACCCGTACTGAAAGATGTGAATGCGTTCATCAGGGTTCTGCATGGCCCGCAAAAATAAAAAAATTCCTACGGTGGAAAGGATCGACAGGAAAACGCCCATGGAATGTTTTCGCTGACGGACCAACCCCCATACTATCAGCAAAATAACAAAGACAAGAAGCATCCAAGGTACCTCCTGTATGGTATGCTTCCCGAAAAAATGGGTTAATCCGGCAAGTGCCTGGCGAGCAAACGTGGCAGATAGCAAAAGGTATGCAATATAACATCCAATCAGACTTTTAAGGGTCAATGTATGAAACACCCCCACAGTTTTTACCCTTCTTATGGCAAAAGCGTGGGGACGTCAAATAAATCAATAATGCTTGAAAAAGGGCGGCGTTCTATGCTAATGGGGGAATAAAGACCAAATGAAACGGGGGGATTATGAATAACCCGCATATCTTGAGAGCCTTTGATAAAGAGCTAAACAATCTCACGCATCAGATTCTAACAATGGGGGAGATGGTTCAGGATGCTATCGCAACATCCATTAAATCTCTGGTTGAAAGAAATTCAAATCTCGCCCGCCAGGTGATCGAAAACGATCATCTCGTGAATGAACTTGAGGTCAAGATTGACGGCATCTGTCTTTCACTCATCGCCCTTCGTCAACCGGCGGGGGGAGATCTAAGATTTATTGCGACCGGACTAAAGGTTAACGTGGATCTTGAAAGGATTGGCGACCTGGCCGTGAACATTTCAGAGCGTGCGTTGGATCTAAACAAGGAGCCTCAACTTAAACCTTACATAGATATCCCAAGAATGGAACAGGGTGTTCGTTGGATGATCCGGAACGCCTTGGACGCCTATATCAACAAAAACAATACGATTGCCAAAGAAGTCATCGAGCACGACGAAGAAATAGATCAACTCAACCATCAGATTGCCCGTGAATTGTTGACCTACATGATGGAGGATCCTAAAAAGATCTCGGCGGCAATGAAGATTATGATGGTCAGTAAGCACCTGGAACGTGCGGCTGATCATGCGGTAAACGTAGCTGAACAGGCGATTTTTATGATGAGTGGAAACGTCGTTAGACACCAGAAGATTACTTAAGGGGTCTCCTTCTTGTTCACAACGGCTTCATCCCCTTTTCAGCCACCTGCTGAAGGGCGTGGAGATCTGGTGAGATGAAACCACCATTGGCATTCGAAATCCACCAAGGTTGGGAAGGGTTGAAGAAGCTGTACACCGAGTGGAGGGCTCTCCTCACCCGAATTCCTGATATCTGCTTTACCAACTACCCGGAATGGTATGAGGCATACATGCAATACCTTGCCCCAGATCCGGAAGGATTCTATTTTGTGCGCGCACTGATCGGCCAACATTCGGTAGCTATCTTTCCCTTCGAGCGTAAGCACATAAGATTCGGTGGGATCTCAATAAATGTTCTCAGTCTGCCCAAACACACGGACGCGAGAATGTTGGATTTTATTCTTGATCCTGATTACCCGGAACCCATTAAGCTCTTTACGGACATGCTCACCTGGCTGGAAACACGATTGCCCTTCACATGGGATTTCATACGCCTTCCAGCTGTACTGGAAGAGGGAAATGCAAGTCACTGCGTTTATTCCCAGAACACCTTCCCCTTATTTAAAGGGGCCCGCTTCACAAGCAAGGTGATTCCTATTGTCGGAGAGGAAGAATTGGTTCAAAGGCTTTCCAAAAACTTCCGCCGCAATCTCCGTAAGGCACATAATAAGCTAAAAAGAGAAAAGGATGCAATGTTTGAAAGCGTGTCAGATGCGGAGGGGGTTCAAAAGGCATTCGAGGCTTTCCTCAAGTTAGAGGCATCCGGATGGAAAGGGAAAAAGGGAACAGCCATTGCCTGCAACGGATCATTGGAAGGATTCTACCGCCATTTCCTAAGGGCTTTCTCGCGCACGGGCCACTTTGAGCTCGCCTTTCTAAACATCAATGCCATCATGATAGCCGGGCTCCTGATTCCTAAGGTCCACAATACGGCTTACCTTTACAAGATTGGGTATGACGAGTCAAAGAGGCATCTTTCACCAGGGATTCTTCTAATAGAATGGCTCTTGAAGAAGTATCGCCAAGAAGGAAAAATCAAGTACGTAAATTCGGTTACGGACGCCCCTTTCATCAATCCGTGGAAACCGGCTTCACAGATTTTATGCAACTATTACTGTTTTAATCATACCATCAGGGGGAAATCCCTTAAGATTATCCTACAGGTGCTCTTTTTCCTGAAAAAAAACCTTTTCAGAAAAAGGTATCTTCGCTATATGCCAGGCACATAAGGCTCTTTGCCCAAAAAATAAAATATTTTAGTGAATGGTGGAGGCGGCGTCCATCGAATTGGTTTTGTAACATACTGTTATTACATAATAATCAGAAATTTTTTTAATTTGGTGTAACCTTAAGTGTCACCCTTTTTTCTTCGCTTAGGCGGTTTTTCCATGGGAATATTATCATAATTTCTTCCGGCAAGGAATGAAAGCGACCCTTTCTTTGGAGGGGGTGTCCCCCCTACTTTTTGGAAGGGTGGGGGGTAGGTGATAAAATCCAGGAATGAGACAAAAGCTGGCTATGGCTGTTTTAGTTAGAAATAGATGTGAATTCTGAATTGCTTTTTTTGAAACCTTGATGTATTGAGAAAATATGACATCTAAACAACCTAAAAGAAAAATTACTGTTGAATTCATTGCACCTGATGGAACAAAAAGACTTAGATCTAAGATGTATGACTTTCAAACTCTTAAAAGTAGAATTTTTGAGAGAATTATCGATACTGCCCCTCAATGCGAGCCATTTATTATACCTGGAATAAATGCATATAACACTGCTGACTATGTAACTGCATTTATATCTTTTAATAAAACATTAGAAAAATTTCCTGAATTATATGAAGAAATTGAACCCCATATTTACATTTGCCGCCGAGTGTTAAAGGTTAAATTAATTTCGGACGATTTAGGCTATGAGAAGAAAATTAATGCGTGGAATATTACAAACAAAATAATAAGGGTTTTCAAAAAAAGGCCGGAGATTAAAATTAGGTGTAAGTATTGTGGCCACTATACGCCATATATAGATCCCGATTCAGGCTTTGCTTATTTAGGAACAAATAATTGCGCTTTTTGCGGAAGAGGATATCCTGTTCCAGATTTTGTGTGGGACGGGTTAGATGGACAAGCTTACATTTATTATAGACATTCAGTTACAGAAGAGGAATTCTATCGTGAGTTTGAAAATAGATATGACGTATATCC
>JALTIG010000117.1 GCA_027004185.1 bacterium
GTCACCTCACTAAGAGGGGTTCAGGTTTTTTGGTGACTTTTCTTTCGCCAAGCGAAGTCCCGCAGCGGCGGCATTTGTATTCATAAAGTTCACCATCAGGGAGGATCAGGAGCAACCTTTCGATAACCGGCATTGCTGCCTTGCATTTCGGGCAATAGAGACTGGTGGCATTGAAGGCATCAAATTGCCTCTGCTCTTTCATGTGCCCTCGAGGATCTTTTTGGAACTGTATTCTTTTGTACATAACTTTTTATATAACAAATTTGTCTTTGAAATTCAAGGCGGTGGACAGGTGCACGGAAAAAACTAAATAATATCAACATAATGGCTTGCATTATATATTTACTCTAATTCTTATGCGCGTTGGTGACCTATTCTTCCATCCCGTTTTTGTTTTTATTTATAATCAAAATCTATGGACTTGACAAATTTTCATTTCAGAGTAAAATTAATAATGATATTAATTTAATTAAAAGGTGTATTATGAGCCAAAATGGAGTTACACGGATTCTGGATATGTGTTGGAGGCTTAAACACCCTCGGATCCCTATTCACTTTGCCCTCAGCGGTGCGCTTTTTGGGTGCGACGTGTTATAGCCTGATTGTGCCGGTCCCTGAATCTGGAAATCTGGATCCATGCCCTTCCTGGGTAGGAATGAGAGGAAAGCATTATTAAGGTTCCCCGTTACATGTGAGTAAGCTATCAAGAGATGCATTGATATGTTATAAAAAGGAACGGGAATATTACATTGGAGAAAAAAACCTCCAAGGATCGTAAAAGGTTTGTAAAAAGGAGGTAAAAATGGCAGATCTGGATAGGGGAGCGCTGGAGATGCTCAAGACAGCACTTTCCATAGAGGAAAAAGGAGAGGAGTTCTACCGAAAGGCGATGGAGTCCAGCAAGAATGATCTTGGAAAGAAGATTTTTGAAACCCTCATGAAGGATGAGAAGGTTCATTACGAGAGAATCCTGAAAATCTACAAGGAGTTAAGGGATGAGTTGGCATGGTCCAGTAAGTGGAAATCCATGGTGGTTGGGCATAAAGATGTGAATCACCTTTTCCGCGAGATGGTTGCTGAACACGGAAAAACCCTTGAGGCGGATCCCGGAGAACTGGAAGCTCTGGATTTAGGCATCGATTTTGAATACAAGACATTGAAGTTTTATCAGGATTATCTTCCAAAGGCGGTGGATCCCCTGGAAAAGGAATTCTTGGAAAAAATGGTGGCAGAAGAGCGGGGGCATTATACCGCCTTAAAGGATATGAAATACTTTATGTCGGACCCGGCCACTTGGTATCAGGAGATGGAGCGCAGTGGTTTGGATGGGGCATAAGAAGGGTGTAAGAAAGGATTCTCCCAAAGAGAGGGAAGAGAAATGAAAGGAGGTTTAGAGGTTATGGCTGAAATACCAGAGGGGAGGTTTACATGTCCATCCTGTGGTGGAAAAGCAGAACTGTTTGTCGATGATGCACCGACAAGCGATGGAAAGGTAGGAACCCTGATCTGCCAAGACTGCGGGGCGAAAACGGAGATAACCCTTAAAGACGCCCGGGATGAACGTCTGGAGGCTGTCAAGATTGCCGTAGATGCGGAGCGGGATGCCTTTCTTTTTTACCGTAAAGCGGCGGAAAAATCCACGAATCCCCGGGGCAAAGATATGTTTCAGCAGTTGAGTGAATTTGAGATAGAGCATTACAAAAAGATGATTCATCTTTATCTTTCTTTGAAGGATGAAAACAAGTGGATTCCCTATACCGGCGTCGGGGAGTTAATGGCGCGGAATCGGATCGAAGGCGCAAAAGGCAGGTATGAAACGAGGGATGATGATATCCGGGCCTTGAAAACGGCAATCGCGAAGGAGGAAGAAGCGGCCAGCTTTTATCGTAAAATGGCGGAGAAGACGGAGGATCCCTTAGGGAAAGAGATGTTTAAAAAACTGGTTGATGAAGAAGAAACCCATCGGCGCCTTCTGAATGATCAGTTTTATGCCCTCCAGAACCAGGGGGAATGGGTGTGGGGCGATTAGAGATATGTGAAATCCTGGAGGAGATAGACGGCATGAAAAAGGTCGTATTGTTCGCATTCAACGGGGACAAGATGTGTTTTATCCATGTCCTCTTAAACGCCCTGGAAATGCGTGATAGGGGGTACGAGGTTAAGATTGTGGTAGAAGGATCTGCCACGAAACTCGTACCAGAAATGGCGAAAGAAGGAGATTTCCTGTACCCCTTGTACAAAGAGGCGAAAGAAAAGAGGCTTTTCGCAGTCGTTTGCCGGGCCTGTTCTGCTAAGATGAAGGTTCTTGAGGCTGTGGAAAGGGAAGGGCTTCCATTAGGAGGAACTATGAAGGGGCATCCGAGCATGTCAGAATATCTCGATCGGGGTTATCAGTTGATAACGTTCTGAAAAATAAAGGGTAAAGGGTGAAAGGCGTAAGGCGAAGGGCATAAGGAGTTATTAAGTTTTAGGTTTTAAGTTTTAAGTAAATCTTAACACTTAACCACTTAAAACTGAGAAAAACGAGATCAACGAGACAAATGAGACAAACGGAACAAACGTGACCAACGAGATAAACCATAAAGGAGTTGACTGTTGAATATACTGGGGATTTATGGAAGCCCGAGGGAAAAAGGGAACAGCGAGGTTATTCTGGATGAGGTGCTCAGAGGGGTGAAAGAATCCGGAGCGTCCATCAAGAAGGTTTATGTGAGAGAACTCAAGATGTCTGGGTGCCGGGAGTGTGGTGGCTGTAACAAAACGGGGCGTTGCGTTGTCCAGGATGATATGCAAAAAATCTATCCACTTTTTGAGGAAGCGGATGTGATCATCCTGTCTTCCCCGATCTTTTTCTATGGGATTTCCTCCCAGGCGAAGGCGATCGTAGACCGCGCCCAAGCCATGTGGTCGAAAAAGGTACTTATCAAGCCCAGAGATCAGTGGAAGAATCACGACAGCGGAACAGGATACCTGATCGCCGTGGGCGCAACCAAAGGCAAGAGCCTTTTTGAAGGGGTCCAGTTGGTGGCCAGGTATTTCTACGACGCCCTGGACATGGATTATGGAGGTGGTCTGTTTTACAAGGGCCTGGAGAGGAAGAATGCCGTTTTAAACAACTCGGAGATCCTAAAGGAGGCTTACGCATTTGGCCAAAGGATTGTTATGGGTACCTAATTCCCCATACGGGTAAATGTGAGGGAAACGGTCCTAAAGTATTAGGTTCCTCGCGAAAGGAACGGGTACTTCTCCTTTGTTCCGTGCATAGATCGTTATGACGAGGCTACACCTTCGGTGAACACTGTGACCCTTTTGAACCTTGTGTGATTGGTGATATCTCAAGAAATCTACCACTTGGCCGTGGTAGGAAGGGTGGTTAAGTTTAATGGAGATATTCGATAGTATCGGAATGTAAACGCATCATGGAAACAGCCTCTTCATGTGCAGCGCGAGGTAGTAAAAGGCTGTGACTACCATGGCATGGCAAATTTCCCCCGTCTGAATAAGCTGGGGGATATCTTTAAGGGGGACAAGAACGGTTTCGATGTCCTCCCCCACATCAAAGTTTGTTTCTCCTGTTTTTACGGCATCCTTGGCCAGAAAGATATGGTATCGGTTGGTCTGGACGGCGGGTTGTGGATAGAGACTTCCAAGCAGGATCATCGTCTTAGGCGTATAACCCGTTTCCTCGAGTAGTTCTCGTCTTGCCGCCGTTTCCGGAGAGATG
>JALTIG010000118.1 GCA_027004185.1 bacterium
CCTCCTTTTTTAGTTTTTAAAATCACTTAGAACTTAAGTATCTTTGCGGAAAAGTCAAGCAAAGAGCAAATAGGCGGAAGAGATTATCACCTTCCGCCTGCGATTTAAGTATTGGTTTAAGAGGTTCTCATGGACGTTGAAATTCATAGGTGACCTTGTTCCCGGAAAGTTTAACCGCCACTGCCACAAGCTCCATACCGATGGAGAGGCTTTCGTCGGGGATGGCGGGGCTGACCCTTCCAAAAACCTTTACACCGTCCGGGTATTCCACCACACAGATCCTGTAGGGGAGGTCGTTTTCAAAACCTGATGGGGCATACATCAGTTTTGAGTAGGTCAATAATTTGCCCTTTCCCGTAATCTCGAACCATTCAAGATCCGAACTTAAGCACTGGGCGCAGTCATTTCGTGGGGGAAAATATTTTGCTCCGCAGGATTTGCATTTGGTTCCCATGATCTTTCCCTCGTCCAGATAATCAACGAACTTGGCCACCTTTGCCTGAGATACAAATGATACTGTTCCAAAGCGCTCAAAACCCATTATTCGTCCCTCCCTAAAATCGTAACGTTACCATAAATCCCCACGCCCCCAATGTTGTGAACAAGACCGACCTTTGCTCCCTCAACCTGCATGGGTCCAGCCTCCCCCCTCAATTGAAGGGTTATGGTACGAATCTGAGAACCCCCCGTGGCACCAATGGGATGTCCTTTTGAAAGAAGTCCTCCGTCAACATTGACAGGGATTTTGCCGCCGATATAGGTTTCCTTGTTGCGGATCAGCTCTTTCCCCTTTCCCCTTTCGGCGAATCCAAGATCTTCGTAAGCCATCATCTCAGCAATTGTAAAGCAGTCATGCACCTCAGCCACATCGATGTCCTTGGGAGTTACCCCTGCCATGCTATAGGCCTGTTTAGCGGCCTCTCTGGCACAGGTAAGACCTGTAAAGGTGCTCCGTCCAGCCATGTTAATGGGGGCGCTTGCCGCCCCCAACCCAAGGATCCATACAGGCTTAGGCGAGAGCTTTCGGGCCATTTTTTCGCTGGCCACGATGATACATGAAGAGCCATCTGCGTTGGCACAGCAATCGAAGACCTTTAGGGGCGTTGAGACCGGATCGGATTCTAGAGCCTTCTCCAAGGTGACACCTTTACGATACACCGCCTTTTCATTGATCTGCCCATAGCTTGCTGCCTTTACACGAATCAGGGCGAGATCTTCCTCAGTGGTTCCATACATGTTCATGTGTGCTCTGGCGTGCATTGCGTAGTAAGCGGGCATCATGGTTCCAAACGGGGATTCCCACATGATGTCTGCCCCGCGTCCCATGCGCTCCTGAGATTCAGCGGAGGTGATTTCAGACATTTTCTGGAAACCGATGACGGCGACGATCTCATGAAGACCCGCCTGGATCATGGAATAAGCCACTCTTACTCCCATGCTGCTGGAAGAGCAAACGCTCTCGATGTAGAAGGTGGGCTGGGGATTTAGCCCGAGGTATTCAGCCATGAGGCCCGCGGGTGTACGTTGCTTGTCGTATTCCGGGGCGGAGCAGATGATCGATGCCTCGATATCCTGGGGCTTGAGTTGCGCATCCCGCATGGCCTCAGAAAATCCCTCGAAAACAAGTTCGCGTATAGAGCCCTCATATCCCCTGACGAAAGCGCTCTGTCCCACGCCAATGATTCCTACTTTTTGCATAAGTTCCTCCTTCAAGATTCCTTAAACTTACAGTCTCTCTTTAACCTTGGCAACGGCCATGAGTTTTAGTTCATCGGCATCGGCAAACAACTGACGCCGCTCATTTTTATATCTTTCTACGAATGCCTGATCCTTGATACCCGGCAGGTTGATATCTACGCTCAGCATGGCGGCCCTAAGAGCAGCCTCAGCTACATAAGCCCCGACGCCTACATCAGAGATGGCGCCTTTGTTTCCGTAAGAGGCAAGTGGAACAGCAATTTTTAACACTTCGAGACACTTCCGGCAGATCTCCATGGGGGTTTCCGTGGCTGTTTTCGCGGCCTCCTGCATGGCGGCTGTACGTTTGGCCTTTTGTTCTTCCGTGTCCTTGGGCATTCTCAGAGCCTCCATGAATCTACTAAAGACCGCCATGTCTTTGGCCGTCAGGTCCTTGAGTTCCTCGATGATCCTGATCAGGTCATCCGCGGCCTTTTTGGCCTGCTCCTGTACGTCATCATACCCCTTTTTGCCGATAGTCAGGTTCGCTACCATGGACACCATGGAGGCAGCAAGGATGCCTACCACTGCTGAAACATTCCCTCCCCCAGGGGTTGGGGAGTTGGAAGCCGCCTTTGCGATAAATTCGTTCAAGGTTTGGTCAAAAGGTTCGCTCATATTTTTTCACCTCCCTTTTATGCCAATCCCTGGAGCTTGATGGCTTTCAAAAGGTTGTTCATGATGATGGTGGTGGTCAGAGAGCCTACTCCGCCGGGGACGGGAGTGAGAGCGGCTGCCACCTCAGCCACGTCCGGAGCCACATCGCCCACATAAGTGCCGTCCCCTACCTCGTTGACACCCGCGTCTATGACTAAGGTGCCGGGGCTAATCATATCCTTTGTGACCAGACCAGCGTGACCCGCTGCAGCCACCACAATCTCACCCCTGCGGCACTCGGCGGCAAGATCCACCGTTTTGGTGTGGCATACCGTGATGGTGGCATCGCGCTTAATAAGCAGAGAGGCCAGGGGTCGGCCGACGGTGTCCCCCCTGCCTACGAGGGTGACACGTTTGCCACGAAAATTGATCCCGGCACGTTCAGCCAGCGTCACACAGCTCTGCGGTGTAGCGGGGACAATTGCAAGATGTTCTTGCCCACCCAATAGGTAACCCCGATTGACAGGGTGTACACCATCCACATCCTTCTTCGGAGTAATGGACTCCATCACTATTTCCTTGGTTAGATGTTTAGGCAGAGGTAGTTCCACCAGAATGCCATGGACCTCAGGATCCGCATTCCAGCTCTGGATCTGTTTCAGCACCGTTTCCTGATCAGTGTCCTTGGTCATTGTATGAAGATCCACGGTAATCCCCAGCTTTTCACCTACCTTAACCTTAGACTTGGCATACCATACACTGCCTGGGTCATCTCCCACGAGAAGCACCGCCAGCTTTGGATGAACTCCCTTTTTCTTGAGTGCTTTTACCTCTGCATTGATTTCCTCACGGATCTTGTCCGCAATAGGTTTTCCTTTGATGATTTCAGCTGCCATGATAGATGTACCTCCTTTATTTTTATATTTATAATTCTAAACTTATACACCCTAAACACAAATCTCTATACCATACTTTTCTGAAAAATCCTATTAGTTGTGAAAAATGGTTCAAAATAGAAGATTCTGTTTTTTAATCTTCCACAGGTGTTGCGATAGAAACAAACTCATTTTGATGCCCCGTGATTTGCCACGGGGTAGCTTATCGCCAGGGGAATCTTTTCATCCATAGGGTGAAGAACAGGTTGGGATTTGGGGATAATGCGATAAGAATCTTCCGCTGACCTCAAATGCTTGAGCCCTTGCTGAAAGACCATTTCACTTTTTTGTATTATACCTATCGGAATCCATTCTTCCCCGACGATTTTAGGCCCTGTGTATGACCACCGGAGATAAAGCCGTTTATAGCCCTCCTCATATTTGTTCCCACGATGGAAGGTTTCCAGGAAAGAGATTAGGTCATAG
>JALTIG010000119.1 GCA_027004185.1 bacterium
GGGGCCCTGGAACACTTTACCCACAAGAGAAAACCTTTTGGCAAAATGTATCAATTGGCCTTGGATTTGAGAGGAATATAAGATGGGTAGAACTCTTAGCAAAATTAATGGAGAGGTATCAGCATAAGATTCTCCCAGTTGAAGTGGAGGCAGGTCCAGTCAAGGAAGAGAAGATGGAAGGGGAGGATGTGGATATTACCAAATTCCCTGTTCCTTTTATTCACAAGGGGGATGGGGGGAGGTATTTGAATCTTGCGACACTAGTTCTAAAGGATCCAGAAACAGGTTGGGAGACGTGGACAGCGCCGAGATTTATGTTGATAGATAAAAATAAATTTGCGTGTTCCCTCCCTGATGATACTGTTGATGGCAAAATATTCGCGAAATATAAGGCGTTAAAAAGACCGATGCCCTTCTGCATCATAATAGGACCTCCCCCTGCTGTAACCCTTTGTTCCTATTTGGTATTACCAGAGGGGGAGAGTTATCCTGCTATTGCAGGAGGTTTGAATCTCGACCCAATTGAACTAAATAGAGCGGAAACTAATGAAATGATGATACCTTCTCAGGCGGAGATTGTGTTGGAGGGGAAAGCATATCCACAGGATTATGTGGAAGAAGGCCCTTATCCAGAATTCTGGTTTTATACTGAAAAGGCACCTGCACCTGTGTTCGAGGTTGAAGCCATTACATATAGAAAGAATCCTATTATTCCCTTTTCAGTAGATGGAGCTAAACCTTATGATGATAATCACAATCTGATGGCGATAGGCATTGCATTTGAACTTTACAGACGTTGCCAAATGGAGAGAAACTACCCGATCAATTGGATCCAATTGCCTTTGGAGTTCAATTTAAACTTAGTTATTGTTCAGGGTCAAATATTGTTCCACGGTTACGTGGCGTGGCTCGCTAAGTATATACTCTCACAAACAAGGCACTTTAGATCTTTATATAATAAACTAGTTATCGTGGATCATATGATTCCAGAGAACGCACTCGAAGAAGTAATCGTTGATATTGCATTGAAAACTCATGCTGCCAGTAGTTTCCGTTTTATAGATGAAGTGCCAGTTGGTCCTAATGTCCGCTGTCTAAGTAACGAGGAGAGAAAGAGAGGAACACAATCAGCTATTTATATTGATACGACATGGCCGAAGGAATGGACGGAAGAGGACATACCAAGGCGTGTGGGCATTGAAGGATCATTTCCAAAGGAACTTCTCGATAAGGTGGTGGAAAACTACAACAGGTTAGGTCTAAAAGGTAAGCCTATGATTTATCCTGAAAGCATTAAGCCGTTTTAAAGGAGTGTTTTAACCAGGCATACAATCTTTTTTACATTCTTCATAAGAGGAAGGAGGTATAACAATGGATGCAAGGGAATGGGTAGACTTATTGAAGAAATATGATGAAATTGTGGAAATAAATGAAGAGATAGACTGGAATCTTGAGGTTTCAGCCTATACAGCAATGGCAAGCCGTGTTGGGGACGGAAGAAGTAGCATCTTGTTTAACAATATAAAGGGATATGGGCCTGGTAATGGGAGGATCCATGGTGCATTTACGGCAGGTTCCAGAAGAAGGCCTTGGAGGAAAAGTGCCCTTGCACTGGGTATGGATCCAGATATTGGATGGAAGGAGTTTCGAGATGAGTTTATCAGACGTTTCAAACATCCTATAAAGCCGATGGTAGTTGATGACAGTGAAGCTCCATGCAAAGAAAATAAGATGATTGGTAAGGAGGTAGATCTTCTTAAGTTCCCGTGGCCGTTTATTCATCAGACAGATGGGGGGCGTTATTCTGCAGGGTTTCAATCTGAGATTATCGAAGATCCTGATACTGGTTGGGTGAATTGGGGAAATTACCGCATGATGATTTTGAGTAAGAACAGGTTCACGGGCCTTCAGGTTTTCGGGCAGCATGGACCTACCATCTTCTATACGAAGTATGAGGCCCGAAATAAACCTGCACCTTTCTGCTATATCTTAGGAGGCGACCCCGCGATTTTGTACGCTACGGGAAGTGCTTTACCTGCTGGTGTATGCGAGGCAGATTACGTAGGTGCACTTAGGCAGGAACCTCTCAAAGTGGTTAGAGCTGAAACCAATAAATTGTTTGTTCCTGCTGAGGCAGAGATTGTGATTGAAGGTGAGATTATGCCCCACGAAAGGGCTGACGAGGGACCAATTGGTGAGTATACAGGATATGTACATTCAAAAAACAAAATGCCCGTTTTTTATGTACATGCAATAACCTATCGGTCGAACCCCATTATAACTTTATCCACAGAAGGGGTGTCGTTCAATGATAATATGACTGTTTTTAACACGATTTTCTCTGTGGAGGCTTATCAGGCATTTAGAGATGCTGGGTTTCCGGTAACGGATGTGAGAGGTTTAGGTGAGGTAAGTTATGCAACCGTTGTTATAGCTACAGAGGTTCCCTATCCTGGTTATATTCGTGAACTTACTAACTTTTTTGATAGCCATAAAGGATCTATCTGGGGATCAAGTGGTATTATAGTTGATGCTGATGTAGATATTTCCGGTGAAGATATGTCTTACAAGGTATATCAGGAAATGGCTACCAAGTGTGATCCAAAACGTGATATCTTTATCACATATACTGATCACTATTCACCTCCATTAAGTCCAATGGTTTCCGCAAAAGATAGATTGTTAGGAACAAAAGGATGTCGCTGGTGGTGGAATTGTACAACCCCAAGAACATGGGCTAAGAGAGAAAAGGTTAACGCTGTTGCGGGAAGTGATTTATTTCCACAAGACATGATTTTTAAAAGTAGGAGTAAGTTAGATAGTCTTGGAGTAAAATAATAAAACAGGGTAAAGAGACAATATTTAAAAGGAGTAAAAAGATGGAAAATTACGAGGTATTCCAAGCAGTGCTTGAAAGTATAGATGATCAGATTAGGAGAGGAGAAGATGTAAAGATACCACTAAAGGATCTAAAAACCATGTCAAAAATATATGTAAGAGCCAAGATTTCTGATAAGTTGAATGATTTGAAGGATGCTGAATCGTTGAGGGTTGTGAATGACATGGGAGAAAGGGTGGGCTCAAAATATATTACAATTATAGAGGAGCTTAGCGATGAGGAAGTAAGTGCATTGCCTCATCAATAGGGAAAGAACCGTCATTGAGTTTTGGTTCAAGTTACTCAGATCATAAGGGGTTTGGTGTGGGAGGAAAAACATGGCAGAATATCAATTAGTATTGGATCTTACAAGAGATGAGAAAAAGCTCCCAATAAATCAAGAGGTAGTTGTTACCCAACTGAGAGACAAATCTACAATGTTTACGCACAAAGCAAAAGTAGTAGTTCGCTCTTCTTTTGATGAATACCCTGATGCAGATAAGTTGTATTATATATCTCCCACTTCTGGAGAATTGGGGGATCCAGTACCCATACAAGTAATTGAGTTTCTCGATGAAGAAATACAAGATGTTAAAGTTCTGCCTAAAGGCAAACTTACCTTAGGGGAAAGAAAAGGAAGAATGCTTGCAACGATGCTTAAAGAGCGACAGGAAAGGAAAAAGAAATAATTATTGCTTTAGGAGATTGCCGGTTTAACACGGGGCGGAGGAGTGTTGTAATATCTTGAAGTTAAATGAGTTTTTCGGTTGGAGAGGGAG
>JALTIG010000120.1 GCA_027004185.1 bacterium
GCTTCTCGATATAGGGGAGGGAACCTCGAGGGTTCAGATGAAAGCGACCCATGAAATGACTAATCTCTTCGGGATGATTCACGGAGGCGCTATCTTCGCCCTTATCGACGAGGCATTTGAAACGGCTTCAAACTCCCATGGGATCCTTTCCGTTGCCTTGAATATGAATATAACATATCTCCATGCCCCAACCCCAGGTTCGGTTCTGACAGCCCGGGCCCGTGAAATCAACCGCACGCGTAAAACCGCTACATACGATATACGGGTAACCGACACCCAAGATACACTTATCGCTGTTTGCACTGCTTTGGTTTATCGTACGGGGAAACCGTTACCTGAAAGATTAGAGAGCTCATCTTAATTTCAGGGTTCTAATCTTCTTGAGTGGTGTCCTCTCTAATTTTCTGGAAAAAAATTACCCACGTCTTCTCATCTTTATCATGTACCATGTACGCTCACCGATTTTTCAAGACGAGGAACTTAAGCTATAGTAAACGTCTCCTCTTGAACCTTCAATTCAAAGCTGTTATAAGAAAATGGGACATATGAAAAACACGAAAGATGATGTCACATTGGCAATAGATATATTAGGACTTACTCCCCCCTTTTCTTTGCATGACTTGAAGAAGGCCTACAAGGAACGTGCCAAACATCATCATCCTGATCTTCAGCCTGACGGTGAAACATCAAGGCAAGAAATGGAAAGGGTGATCTGGGCATATCACTTCCTGTTAAAGAACCTGGAATGTGTAAAGGTTCCCCTTTCCCTCCTCATCACCACTGCCCGCACGGAAGAGGAAAGGATCAAAGAACGGTTTTTTTATGACTGGATGCCCCCCAGTCAAAAGGGGGATGAAACAGCGTGAAGACAGCGGATCTTTGGGAAAGACTCGCAGATAACGTTGTAGAATGCCATTTATGTTCCCATCACTGCCGCATCAAGCCCGGGGAAAGGGGACGATGCTATGTAAGAGAAAACCAGAACGGAACCCTAGTAACCCTTACCTATGGGAAACTGATCGCTGCACATGTTGACCCCATTGAGAAAAAACCGCTTTTTCACTTCTTGCCAGGGACGCTCTCCTACTCAATCGCAACTCCCGGTTGCAATTTTACCTGCAAACACTGCCAAAACGCCGATATCTCTCAACTCCCTGTCAAACTCGGAAAAGTAGAAGGGGAATATGTCTCTCCCGCAAAGATCGTCTCTCACGCAGTAAGATCTCACTGTAAAAGTATCAGCTATACCTACACAGAGCCCACCATTTTCTTTGAATACGCTTATGAAATAGCCCTCATCGCCCATGAGCATAAACTCGGCAACGTATTCGTGACCAATGGATTCATGACTGAAAGGATGATAGAAAAAATTGCCCCCGTTTTGGACGCCGCAAATATCGATCTCAAGGCCTACTCTGATGAATTTTATCGAAAAATTTGTGGGGGACGTCTCGAACCGGTAAAACATGCCATCGCAATCATGGTTGAAAAAGGCATCTGGGTAGAGGTTACAACCTTGATCATACCGGGATACAATGATGATCCTTGGCAATGGGAGAAAATTGCCGATTTCCTCATATCCATTCATCCTGGCATCCCTTGGCATGTTTCCGCGTTCTATCCCACATACAAGCTGACCGATGCGCCACCAACCTCTCCCGCAACCTTGTCAAGAGCAAGGGAGATAGGCTTAGAAAGAGGGCTAAAATTTGTATATACAGGAAATGTCCCAGGTAATGAAGGTGAAAACACAAACTGCCCGGAATGCGGAAAAAGGTTAATCCACCGAGTTGGCTATACTATCATTGAAAATCATATTGAAAATGGTCGCTGCCCGTATTGCCATGCCCGTCTTGAAGGAAGATGGGATGTATCATGAACGAGTGAAAAGTGGTTTCTCCTTTCTGGAAGAAAGCTTCCCTCATCACATAAAAGGATTAAGAAACGTGGGAGTCGACACATACCAATCAATATGAAAGCCATCATAAAAAATCAAAACAGTGGGAATCACATTTCGACTGATCATGAAAGGAATCTCTACCCACATCCAAGCGGGGAACCTTTTAAAAGGAATGATGAACCAATCATGATAAAACTTTCACAGCTCAGTATACACGATCACATCTGGAAAGAACGCGCCACTATAGCGCCTTAACATAAACATTCAGTTACGGCGGAAAACAAGGGGCTAAGATGATCAAGAAACATACATTAGCCGTAATCCTTGCGGGGGGGGTCGGATCACGTCTTTTCCCACTAACCAAGGATCGAGCCAAACCTGCGGTCCCTTTTGGAGGCAAATACCGGATCATTGATTTTACCCTAAGTAACTGCATCAACTCTGGCCTGCGAAAGATCATTGTCCTCACACAATATAAATCCTCTTCCCTTATTCGACATCTGAGAGATGGCTGGACGATCCTGAATCCTGAATTGGGTGAATATATTCTGAATATTCCCCCACAGATGAGGATTAGTACTGATTGGTATCTTGGAACGGCCGATGCTCTATATCAGAATCTTTATTTTATCAATTCGGCAAACCCAAAATACACGCTGATTCTTTCTGGTGATCATGTGTATAAGATGGATTATTCAAAGCTCCTTTGGTTCCACCGGAGGAAGGGAGCTGAACTTACAATAGCTGGAAAAATCATCCCCCTCGAAGACGCGCACAACTTTGGTGTCATGCATGTTAATGAAAACTTGCGTATCGTTGCATTTGAGGAGAAACCCAAAACCCCAAAGCCCCTTCCTGAAAATCCTGATCATGCCCTTATCTCCATGGGGATTTATGTATTCAACACCGAATTCATGATCGATATTTTAAAGAAAGACGCGGAAGACCCCAACTCTAGTCATGATTTTGGAAAAGATATCATTCCTCAGCTTATTCGCCGCAATAAGGTTTTTTCCTACCCCTTTGGAGGAACAAGAAAAAAAACGAGGTTCCCGGACAACACTTATTGGAAGGATGTGGGAACTCTGGATGCCTACTGGGAGGCTAACATGGACCTGGCCTCCGTAAACCCCAAATTTGACCTTTATGACCCAGACTGGCCCTTCCGAACATATCAGGGACAATTCCCGCCTGCAAAATCCGTCTATGACAATGTGTCTGGCGGTCGGGTCGGTGCTGCCCTCGATTCTCTCGTCTGTGGCGGGGTTGTAATCAGCGGAGGACGCATCATTCGCTCCATCCTGTCCCCGGGAGTTCATATCCATAGTTATGCGGAGGTTATTGAATCTGTATTACTCGATGGGGTTGACGTGGCAAGGCATGCACGGATCAGGCGTGCTATCATCGATAAAGATGTCAAAATTCCCAGGGGGACTGAAATTGGCTACGATCCCGAAGAAGACGCAAAACGTTTTACTGTAACTGAAAAGGGGATAGTCGTCGTCCCCCGAGGAACAGTCTTCTGAACAATTCTAATGAAACAGTGGGAACCTTATCGTTATTTACACTCAAAGGAATGAATTTTTCATAATGTTCCCACGTAATAACCTGTGCTCATTTCGACGGTATCAAAAATTCCTCGATTTTGAGAAGGGAGCAACATTGAAAGAGATTTGTGTGGCCGTTAAGGATATACTCAAATGGGGTAATGTATGAGTGATTTTCAGCAGCGTAGCCCTATTACAACACTCCACATGCTAAAATCATCTCTATCGAAACACATCGAGGAAGAATTAGCTAACCTCTCCAGGCAACATCCTATTGGGCTGATTCTTCCCTCCCTCATTACGGAAATGGAAGGACCTGCCCTTCCCCGCATCTTAAAAATCCTCTCCACCCTCCCTTACCTCTCCAGGATTATTGTAACACTCGGCCCTGCTTCTGAGAGGGAGTTTCAATTGGCACGTAGTTTTTTTGGACTGCTCCCCCAGAAACCGGTGTTGATTTGGAATGATGGTCCACGTCTCTCCTCCTTGTATCAACGCCTTGACCAGGAGGGACTTTCCGCAGGGCCTGATGGGAAAGGGCGAAGCTTTTGGATGGCCCTTGGTTACTTGCTTGCTGAGGCATCAGTAGAAATCATCGCACTTCACGACTGCGACATTGTAACATACGATAGGAATTTGGTGGATCGCCTCGTATATCCCGTGGTGTCACAAGAGATGGGATACCAGTTCTGCAAGGGCTTTTACGCCCGCTACTCAAACAAACTTCATGGACGTGTCACCCGTCTCTTCCTCTTTCCACTTCTGAACGCCTTGATAGAGTTGGTTGGCCCTCTCCCAATATTAATATATTTGGATGCTTTTCGTTATCCCCTTGCGGGAGAATTTTGCATAACAGCTGATCTCGCTTGGTCCCTGCACGTCCCGTCGGATTGGGGACTTGAGATCGGTGTCCTTGAGGAAGCCTATCGTTTGGTATCCACTGATAAAATTTGTCAATCAGAATTGTGCGAACGATATGACCACAAACATCAAATCCTATCTTCTTCGCCGGATCATGGACTCAAACGCATGGCTGCCGATATTACCCAGGCCTTCTTCCGGATCCTAAAAAAGGAAGGCATTTCTCTTTCCCTATCCTTTACCAACAACCTCAAAGATATCTACGAACGAACCGCGCGTCTTTACATACGTAGGTATGAGCATGAGGCCCTAATCAACGGGTTATCCTTCAACCTACAAGAGGAAATGGATGCCATCGGGGCCTTCGTCGAGGCGATAGATCGAGGGAGTCGAAACATGGGTGCAAAGGATATAGAGGGCCCCCTCATACCAGACTGGCACCTTGTGGATACTGTCCTTCCCACATTTCTCAGGGATCTAAAGGAAGCGGTATACGCGGATAATGCATCATGAAAGAAAAAATATTCTCCCCTTATCCTGTTATCTTTACAGACCTGGACGGAACCCTTTTATCCGAAACCACTAACGAAATTGGCCCCGCCTTTGCTACTTTGAGGCATTGTTGTAAGCTGGGAGTTCCAATCATCTTTTGCTCCAGCAAAACCGCACCAGAAATCATTGCTCTTAGGGAGTCTCTATCTGTCACAGATCCCTTTATCTGTGAAAATGGTGGGGCTGTGTACCTCCCTAAGGGAGTCTTTCCCTATCTTGACATCAAAACCCATCAGGATAGATCCTTCGATGTCATTGAAATAGGAACTCCTGTCTCTCAACTGAGACAGGCACTGAAAAGGGCGGCAAAAGAGACAGGAGCGGTTGTAAGAGGGATGGGTGAAATGAATCTGGATGAAATCTGTACCTTGACGGGTCTAACACGTAAACAAGCAATCCTTGCCAAAGAGCGAAGATATGATGAACCTTTTGTTCTCTTGCGTGGAAACGAGGATGCCCTTAAAAAAAGCATTGCCCACCTTGGATTCAACATGACTCGAGGCGGACATTTCCTTCATATCCTTGGAGGAAGTGACAAGGGAAAGGCGACCCACGTGCTTTCCGATCTGTACCGCAAAAAGATAGGGGACGTTATCACTATTGGTCTGGGAGATGCCGAAAATGACCTCCCCCTTTTCAAAGCCGTTGACTGGGCCTTTCTAATACAGAAACCTTCAGGAACATGGGAATCACTCCCACCCCTTTCCCATCTCAGGAAGGTCCAAAAAGCAGGTCCCCTTGGATGGGCCCAGGCCGTTACCACCGTTTTGAAGGAATTCAGCATCGACTAAGCTCTTCAGATCTTTTAACCCAAGCATGGCAAGGTGTGGACGCTTACAAGGCGGGACCCTTTCCTTTCAGGGCTTTTAAGGCGTCCAGAGAATCGGCTGCTTTTCTGCCCTCTTCCATACCAATATTCAGAGCCTTCTTATTAAGCTCGGCACTCCAGGAAGGTACTCGCTTTAACACGGCTTCCGTCAGAGAAGATTCCTTGACGATGCCGGAGATCTTAGCGATGGCACCTATAGCAATGATATTCGCGACGAATCCCTTACCCAATGTTTCTTTGGCAAGCCGCGTGAAGGGTATTTGGTAAGCCTTGTTCGTAGGAACCTGGTGAACTAAGGAACTATCTACTATCAGAATCCCTTCCTTTTTGAGATCAAGGTAGTATTCATCACACGACTTCTGATTCATACAGAGGAGAAGATCAAGTCGCGTAGCCTTGGGGTAATAAATGGTCTCATCACTAATAATCACCTCGGACTTGCTAGCCCCCCCTCGTGCCTCAGGACCATAGCTCTGCGTCTGTACAACATTCTTCCCGTCATAAATCCCCACAGCTTCAGCAAGGATAATCCCAATGAGAATTAATCCCTGTCCACCAGAACCTGATAACCTTACTTCATAACGCATACATCACTCCTTTTAAACAAGTCCCTTAGCTTTTGCTCTCACCTTGTTGTATTCTTCTTCATAAACAGGCAGGTCCTTGTCCATCAGAATACCTGTTATGATCTTTCCCTCCAACTCCTCCGGAGACATCTTGGCAGCCTTTTCTACGGGAATTGCGTTGTCACGCTGCCATTTCAGCATGTCCACAGCGGAACCCAGGTGGTTCTGACGGCCATATTGGGTATGGCAATGGGTAACAACCTCCACCACACTAAAACCTTTTTTAAGAATGGCCTTCTCAATCAGACTGTCCAGCATTTTCGCGTTATAAACTGTTTGCCTCCCTACAAAGGAGGCCCCCGCCGTCACAGCAAGTTCTGATATCTTAAAGGCCTGCTCAATGCTACTGTAAACAGCTGTAGAGGCCTTCATCCCATAAGGTGTAGTCGGCGAGTATTGCCCTCCTGTCATCCCATAAATGCTATTGTTCAAAATAATCGCGGTAACATCGATATTCCTACGTGCCGCATGAATAAAATGGTTTCCGCCGATAGCCATACTATCTCCATCACCCATAATCGTAATCACCGTCAAAGCAGGATTTGCAAGTTTTATACCGGTAGCGAAGGTCAGGGCACGCCCGTGGGTGGTGTGAAGGGTGTTAAAATCTACGTACACCGGTAATCGTCCAGAGCAACCGATCCCAGAAACCAGAACGATTTCATCTTTTGTCAATTTGGTTCTATCAATGGCACGAATAAGTGATCCTAGGAGAATTCCGTTGCCGCACCCCGGGCACCAGACATGCGGGAATTTCTTGTCATGTCGAAGATAGTTGTATATCAGTTTGGTGTATTCAGGCATCAATAAACCTCCTTTAACTTCCTCATAATATCGTCAGGCGTAATTACCCGCCCATCCACCCGATTGAGGGTAATAATCCTGGCATATCCCTGATCTACCCGTTTAACTTCTCTGGAATACTGCCCCATGTTCATCTCCGGAATAATCACAGCACGAACATTTTTAAGGATATCCTCAACTGCTCTTCGCATGAAAGGCCAGATCGTAATGGGACGGAAAACACCAACCTTCAACCCCTTTTCTCGGGCAAACAAGGCTGCCTGCTTTGCGGATCTTGACACGGAGCTGTAAGCGATAATCGCTACTTCCGCATCATCCATCATAAAATATTCACCTTCCTGGATATAAGTCAGCCCTTTGTCGATTTTTCGATGCAGCCTCCGAATAAGGAGATCTACTTCATCAGGCCTTGAAGTAGGGAATCCTCTCACATCATGAACAAGCCCCGTCACATGATACCGGTACCCATCACCAAAAGCGGACATAGGAGGAACCCCTATGCTGTTGTCTTCATAGGGAATGTACCAGTCCGGGGGTACCGTGGGACGGACACGGTCAATGATCTCAATAGAATCCAAGGAGGGCAGCTCTACCTTTTCTCGCATGTGGGCCACTACCTCGTCCATAGTGAGCACAACGGGAACCCTATAGCGCTCAGAAAGGTTAAAGGCCCTGATAGTCACAGAAAA
This sequence comes from bacterium, assembly GCA_027004185.1. Classification (GTDB taxonomy): domain Bacteria; phylum Desulfobacterota; class S145-22; order S145-22; family S145-22; genus S145-22. Next base: position 7,809 of record JALTIG010000120.1, read on the forward strand.
ACACTCTTCAACGGAATGGGGCGAAAGGACAATAATAGGATGATCCCCATGGGTTCCCCATCGGCTCTGCATGATGTCACTTTGTGAAGGATTAGTCGGAAGGCCGGTACTGGGACCTCCCCTCATGATGTTCGCAACCACACACGGGACCTCAGCAATACAGGCAAACCCAATATTTTCTTGCATCAGGGAAAACCCGGGGCCACTCGTAGCCGTCATCGATTTAACGCCCGTAAGGGAAGCTCCTATAATAGCCCCCATACTCCCGATTTCATCTTCCATCTGAACAAATGTCCCATCAACCTTTGGAAGTCTGACAGACATTCCCTCCGCAATTTCAGTGGCGGGCGTAATCGGATATCCTGCAAAAAACCTGCACCCTGCGGTAATCGCTCCTTCAACGATAGCCTCATTGCCCTGCAGTAGGCGAACTTCCCTTTTCTCTGCCATTTCATCTTCCTCCTTTTCCCAAATTCAGGCGTTCCTCTGTCATCACTGTGATAGCAAAATCCGGACATCTAAGCTCACACTGCATACAGGCAATACAGGCCTCAATGTTTTTAGGATAGGCATGGCCCTCTTCATCCTGGGCCAAAACATCTTTGGGGCAAAAAGCCACACAAATCCCACACCCTTTACACCATGCCTTGTAAACATCGATAGACACGACCTTCGGGCGCTTGCTTGACGTTTTAGCACGTCTTGCTTCTTTGGCCTCTTTTGCCATAGGCACCTCCAATCAAAAAATTATCAAAAATTTAATTCCATCAGGATAAAGTTTTTGACACGCCAGAAAAAATGCTTTTATCACTTTGACGTTTCACCCTTTGATTCCTTCCTTCCAAAAACAACCTTAAATTATAGCTCTTCCCTTTAACCCGATGGCAAAGAGCAGGGTGTAGGTCCTCACTCACTTTAGAAGAGCTTTGACATTCTTTAAAATATCATATCCCACGTCATCGTGTACAACGATAAATGTCACTATATATCAGGCTGGCAGTATAATCATCCCCCGGATCTCACAGTACTTATTAGGCATTTGCCTATTATCACCGATGCAACGGCTGATAGCGGCGTTTTTATGGCACATATGCAGACCAATGTCAAGTTGCGAATTACCCCCACGAACCTATCAAAGTTCCTCCTCTGGATACAGGGGAAAAAAGCTTAACTTAGGTTGTCTTTCCACATCTCTCTCATGTATAGTTATAAAAACAGAGGAATCGAGAGATGATCCCACTTAAGGATGATAACCCAACGGAAACGACTCCCTATGTCACCCTCACGGTGATTGCAATTAATATCGTCGTCTTTCTCTACCAGCTTTCCCTGGGACCTCACGGTAACATGCTATTGATCTTTCGAACAGGCATCATCCCATATGAATTTACCCATGCTGTCGACATTCCCCCTTATACCCAGCATCCTCTTATCTTCAATCTCATTGCCGCTATGTTTATGCATGGGGGAATTCTGCATCTTTTGGGAAACATGCTCTATCTTTGGATATTTGGAAACAATGTAGAAGACGCCATGGGCCATTTTCGGTTCATCCTTTTTTATTTACTGGCAGGCCTTCTCGCCAGCGCCACACATATCCTTCTTACGCCAAACGCACGGATTCCATTGATCGGAGCAAGCGGGGCAATTTCAGGAATATTGGGTGCCTATTTTGTCCTTTATCCATGGGCAAGGGTACACACCCTGATCTTTCTCCTGTTTTTTGTCACAATCATAGATGTTCCAGCCATATTCCTTCTCGGTGTTTGGTTCGTCTTTCAACTCATTAATATCTCCAGTAAAAGTAATGTGGCATGGTATGCACATATAGGGGGATTTCTGTCTGGTATGTTTCTTGTACGCTTTTTCTTAAAACGGCGCTTTAAGTTCCATGGGACCGTTTTCAGAAAAATTTGAACCACTTTTTTCCCTTGCCAACTGTTTTAAGCTTTCAATAGAATCCATCGTGATCTCACCTCCCCCACAAGGAAGAAGGGTATTATTCTGGACAAGGGGCTCCTTTTTTAGTGGATACGGTGAAACCTTACAGGCCTCCTCCCACAATACTGTGCCAGGGATAGGAGAATATTCAGCCAGTGCGGGATAAACTCCCCTCTTTTTCACCTCCATGATCCCCTGTTCCACCTCATGATATGTTTGCCCTGGCAACCCAACCAATAGGTAGACTTTCACCTCATCTTCCTTGAATCCAGAGCCAAAAAGGCAGGAAAGGGCACGATCAAGTCCCCTCAGGTTTGCCTTCTGTCCAAGCTTCGCTTGCCAGGTAGGCTGGATCACTTCAAGACTTAGACGAATAGTGTGAAATCCCGCTTCTTTCATTAACTCAGCAATTTCCTTGGTGATAAAACGGATATGGACTCCATTGGGGGTGTGGAAACGCACCCCAATAGGTTGCTCTAAAAGTCGTGTAAGAAGGGGAATTAACCGGTCTTTTGCATTCATCAAAAGGGCGTCATCATAAAAAGCAAAATCCTGCACTCCATAAAGCTCATATTCACGAACAATCTCATCCGCAACTTGCTCAATTGGATGCTCGACAAACCCTGGAAACAAGAGATTCGAGGCACAATACGGACAATGGTAGGGGCATCCCATACTGGTCCTCACACAGAGGAAATGATTTATACGGTACCCTTCCCAGAAAGGAAGCCCCTTTCTTTCTGGAGAAACCGGCAAGTCTGGGTGACCAAGGATTTCGTAAATCTCCTTCAGATGATGAGAGGTAAAAGGGCCCTGGATAACCCGATCCGGACGACAGACCTTCTGTGCGTGGTTCGGCAAGAGAGTGGCATAATTTCCGCCTAGCCATACCGGGATGCCTGGGAATTGCTTCTTTAACAGGGTGATACATGACCTGACACCTGGATACCAGTACGTCATAATAGAGGTAACAAGAATCAGGTCGGGAGGAGGCAGGGACCTGATTCTTGACAAAAAGTCC
>JALTIG010000121.1 GCA_027004185.1 bacterium
TTCGAGAGCAAATGGTGGAGGCGCTGGTAGAAGCCGATGATGAAATCATGGAGAAATATCTTGAAGGAAATGAATTGACGCAGGAGGAACTCCTTCACTGCCTCCAAAAGGGAACCTGCGAAAGCCAGATCGTCCCTGTCGCGTGTGGGTCTGCTATCAGGAATATTGGCATTCCTCAACTACTCGACCTTGTGATCATGTCCCTGCCTTCTCCCATCCAGAGAGGACCCGCCAAAGGGAAAAGACCAGGCTCTGATGAAGAGATCAGCCGCAATCCCAGTCCAGATGCTCCATTTTCAGCCTTTGTTTTCAAAACGATTAGTGACCCCTTCGCGGGGCGTCTCACTATCTTTCGGATCTACTCTGGAAATGTCCAGGCAGATTCCACACTGTACAATTCGACCAAGAACGTTAAAGAACGCATTGGACAGATCTTTCGGCTCGTGGGGAAAAAACAGGAAGGCGTCGGTTCCGCCTCCGTGGGTGAGATCATCTCTGTTGCGAAACTGAAGGAAACCGCCACAGGCGACACCTTCTGCGACGAGGCCAACCCTATTGTTTATGAACCGGCCAAACTGCCCAATCCCATGATCACCTTCGCTTTGAAGCCAAAATCCCGTGGGGATGAGGACAAGGTCGCCTCCGCCCTCCAGAGATTGATGGAAGAGGATCTGACCATACAACTCGGAAGGGATGAGCAAACACGAGAAATGCTCCTGACCGGAATGGGACAGCTTCACATCGAAACGACGTTGGAAAAAATGAAGCGGAAATTTGGAGTCGAGGTTGATCTGAGTACCCCCAAGGTCCCCTACAAGGAAACCGTCAAAAAGGCTGTCAAAGGGGTCATCTATCGTCACAAGAAACAGACCGGTGGGCATGGACAGTTTGCCGAAGTCCATTTTGACATTTCACCCCTCCCACGAGGGGGGGGGTTTGAATTTGAAAATGCCTTGACCGGCATGAATGTTCCGAGGGGGTTTGTTCCTGCAGTAGAAAAGGGGATCTTGGAGGCCATGAAGAGCGGGGTAGTCGCGGGGTATCCCGTGGTTGATGTAAAGGTGCGGTTTTATGACGGAAAATCCCACGAAGTCGATTCTTCGGAAATGGCCTTTAAGATCGCTGCCTCCATGTGTTTCAAAAAAGGTGTTAATGAAGCTCAACCGACCCTCCTGGAACCTATCATGAAGATGGAGATCGTGACGCCGGAAGAGAATCTCGGCGATGTGATGGGAGATATCAACAGCAGAAGGGGAAAGGTGCTGGGGATGGATTCTAAAGGGAAGTATCAAGTCGTAAAAGCCCTGGTTCCCATGTCTGAGGTTCTTAAGTACGCACCGGACTTGAGGTCCCTGACAGGGGGACGGGGAAATTTCACCATGGAATTCTCCCATTATGAAGAAGTTCCAGGCAACCTAAAGGAAAGGATTATTGCCCACCAAAAGGCATCCGAAGAGGGATAATCCCAGGCAGGAGAGATCGGTATTTGCCTACTTGCCATCAAACGGATTGAGGCGTAAAATGAAAGTGGTTGTGCAAAGGGTTTCCAGGGCCTCCGTCCAGGTAGGTAAAAAGACCATAGCCGCCATCGGAAGGGGGTTGGTCATTCTGATCGGCATTGGCCGAGAAGATACAAAGAACGATGCAATGTACCTCGCAAGGAAGATTTCACAACTCCGGATTTTTGAAAATGAAAAAGGGCAAATCGACTACAGTGTTAAGGAAATCGGGGGAGAGGTCATAGTAGTTTCCCAGTTCACACTTTACGCGGATTGCCAGAAGGGAAGACGCCCCTCCTTTCTCCAAGCCGAAAGACCGGAACGCGCCAGGTCGCTTTATCGCTCTTTCATTACCTCACTGATTCAATCGGGTATTCCTGTACAGGAAGGGGTTTTTCAGGAAGTGATGAGCCTCGAACTGGTGAATGAGGGACCTTTTACATTGTTACTCGAAAGCCAAGGGGCATGATCTTTGGAACGTTACGTACTCTTATCCCCTTAATAATCAAAGGCGTATCACAAGTGCTAAGGTCATTTAAACGAAAACAAAACCTCATGGGGAGCACAACATGTCTGAAAGTGTATTAAAAAACAGACGTCCTACCGTGGCTGGAATGTTTTATCCCGCTGACCCGTCGGAGTTGGCTTCGCAAATTGACTCCTTCCTGAACAACGTTGCTCTCCCCCCCCTTCAGGGTGACGTGATCGGCCTTGTAAGCCCCCACGCGGGCTATATCTATTCCGGCCAGGTTGCTGCGTATGGGTACAAAACCGTCCAGGGGAAATCCTTTGACCTGGTGGTTGTTCTTGCACCCAGCCATCGGGCCTACTTCAAGGGCGCCTCAGTTTACGCGGTTGGCGACTATATAACACCGTTGGGAACTGCCAAGGTTGACCAGGATGCCTGCCAGGCACTCATGGCTCAAGCGCGTTTTATCCAGTTCCACCCCCAAGTGCATGAACAGGAGCATGCCCTCGAGGTGCAAGTCCCGTTCCTTCAAAGGGTCTTAAAAGACTTCAAGCTATTACCCATTGTAATGGGAACCCAGGAAATGGCTTCCTGTAAAGGTCTGAAAGATGCCCTACTTCCTGTCATCCGGGGAAAAGATGTCCTGATTGTTGCAAGCTCTGACATGTCCCACTATCATCCAGACAGCGAGGCAAGAGCCCTGGATCAACGTATCTTAGAGACCGTCTCACGTTTTGATCCAGAGGAATTGAACCGACTGCTTATCTCTGGAGAGGCGGAAGCCTGTGGAGGCGGTCCCATTATCACGGCCATGCTGGTTTCATCCGCCCTCAACGCCACCCATGCCAAGGTTCTCACTTATGCAAACTCAGGAGATGTCTCTGGTGACCGGGGAGCGGTCGTAGGCTATTTCTCTGCTGTCTTCTACAAAAAAATCGGGGAAGAGACACGAAGAAAGGCAGGGATTGATCTTGGGCTGACTGAAAATGAGAAAAAGATTCTGCACACTATCGCAAGGGATGCTATTGAAAGTCGGCTAAATGGGAAACCCCTACCCCCGCTTCCACCCTTAACACCAACCCTTGAGGAATATCGCGGGGCCTTTGTTACCTTGACAAAAAACGGAAATCTGAGGGGATGTATCGGTTTGATTCAGCCTGTCAAATCCCTCGCTACCTCTGTTCAAGAGATGGCAATCGCTGCAGCATTCCAGGATCCGAGGTTTCCACCTCTTACAAAAGGGGAATGGCCCCATATCACCATAGAGATTTCAGCACTGACCCCCTTAACCCAGGTCGGGGATCTTTCTGAAATCGAGATTGGTACCCATGGGCTGTATATTCAACGGGGACCTTACTCCGGCCTACTCCTGCCACAGGTCGCTACGGAGTATGGATGGGACCGGGAGGAATTTTTGAGACAAACATGTCTGAAAGCAGGGCTACCCCCCCATGCGTATCAAGACCCGGAAGCAAAAATATACAAATTCTCCGCGGATATCTTTTAGGTTTTAGCGTTTATAACCGAGAAATGAACCAACCCATCTCATCAGGCCAAAAAGGAACTCATGCTTTTACTTAGAAAGTACTGGTCGATGCAGTACTGGTAGAACGGGTTGAGAGGTTGATACTTGATTACATAATGATACCTCGTCTTACCATCCTTCCCCTGACTCTCCCAC
>JALTIG010000122.1 GCA_027004185.1 bacterium
AGGTAGACGTGGTACGTCATTACACTCGACTGTCCCAATGGAATTACGGAATAGACAGCGGCATATATCCGCTGGGTTCCTGTACTATGAAATACAATCCCAAGACCCACGAACGCCAGGCAGCATTACCAGGGTTCGCTGGGGCACATCCCCTTTTGCCGGCAGAACTCTCGCAGGGGATCTTAGAGATGATGTTTAACTTGCAGAGATACTTGGGAGAGATTACCGGATTACCAGCTGTGACACTTCAGCCGGCGGCCGGAGCACACGGAGAGTTGACTGGCATGATGATTGTCCGGGCGTATCACAACGATCGGGGAGCGCCCCGCCATAAAATCCTCATCCCAGATACGGCCCATGGGACCAATCCGGCAAGCAGCGCCCTTTGCGGGTTCTCCCCAATCCCTGTCAAATCGAATGAACGGGGAGTTCTCGCTCCGGAAACCGTGGCCGAGATTATGGATGAAGACACAGCGGGCATCATGATTACCAACCCCAACACGCTGGGACTGTTTGAGGAAAACATCCGTAAGATCGCCGACATCGTTCACGAAAAGGGTGGCCTGGTTTACGTAGATGGCGCCAACATGAATGCCATGATGGGGATTGTCAGCATGGGAAGGATCGGAGCCGACCTGATGCATCTGAATCTTCACAAGACCTTTTCCACACCCCACGGCGGCGGTGGCCCCGGCAGTGGCCCGGTCTGCGCCCGAAAAGAGTTAGAACCTTTCCTTCCGATCCCTCGGGTGGAGGAAATGGATGGCGCGTATCATCTCAGCTATGATCACCCGAAATCCATTGGCAAGGTTCATGCCTTCTACGGAAACGTAGGTGTCCTTATCAAGGCCTACAGCTATATTCTCAGCCTGGGGCCAAACCTGAAAAAGGCCAGTCAGATTGCTGTCTTAAATGCCAATTATGTAAAGGAAAAACTGAAGGGGACCTATTACCTCCCGTATGATCGTCCCTGTATGCATGAATGCGTCTTCACGGATAGATGGCAGGAGCCCCATAAGGTCACAACCCTTGATATTGCCAAGCGGCTTATCGACTATGGCTTTCATCCCCCTACCATCTACTTCCCACTGGTGGTCCACGGGGCTATCATGATCGAGCCAACCGAAACGGAATCGAAGGAGACTCTGGATATCTTCATCGAGTCCTGCAAGGCCATCGCAGAAGAGGCAAGACAATCCCCTGAGCTCCTACACGAGGCCCCGACCAAGCCCAAGGTCCGGCGGATGGATGAAACGCGGGCGGCACGGCACCCGCAATTGGCGGGTTAAACCAGTCTGGATCTGAGGAAAAGGCATGACGCCACTTGAAATTCTTGCCATTGAGGGACATCAGCCTTACGCGCCGATTTTGCACCTTCAGCACAGGCTCGTCTCTGCCCGACATTCCGGTTCCCTGAAGACTGACCTCATCCTGCTCCTTCAACATGAGCCCGTTTTTACCTTGGGTCATAACGGTGGAAGGGAAAACCTCAACGTCACGGAGGAGCTTCTTCGGAAAAGGGGGATCCAGGTTATCCAGACGGAAAGGGGGGGCAATATCACCTACCATGGCCCCGGCCAGGTGATTGCCTATCCTATCATTAACCTGCGCGAGAGGCGGCTGCGGGTGACGGAGTATGTCTGGATGCTTGAAGAAGTCATGATTCAAACCGCTACAACCCATGGGATAACTGCCTGCAGAAACCCACGCAACCATGGGATCTGGATCGGTGAAAAGAAGTTGGGCAGCATTGGTATTGCGGTGCGCCACGGGATTACGTATCATGGGCTTGCCCTAAACGTGAATCTTTCCCTGGAACCCTTTACTTGGATCTCACCCTGTGGGCTTTCGGGGCTTGTCATGACCTCGTTGCAAGAATCAGGTGCGCGAAACATCACATGCCAGGATGTCATGGAGACCATGACACGCCACATGCAAGTGATATTTGACGCTTCCTTGGTTTATGTGCATAGGATGGCAGAAGATTCCCTCCTCCAGGACCTCCAAATTTTCTGAGATGTCCAGGGCCCAGCAACACCAACCCATGCCGAAACCACGGTGGCTGAAACGTCCCCTCCCAACGGGTCCTACCTACGAAAAGGTACGGTCCATGTTGCGGGAAGGCCTGCTTCACACGGTTTGCCAGGAGGCAAAATGCCCCAATATATGGGAATGCTTCTCACGAAAAACCGCCACCTTTCTCATCCTTGGGAGCCAATGCACACGGAACTGTCGTTTTTGTTCTATCACTCCGGGGGTTCCGGCACCGCCAGATCCGGATGAGCCCTTCCGCGTCGCCGGCACCGCCCGTGACCTGGGCCTGACCTACGTGGTCGTTACCTCCGTAACCCGTGACGACCTTCCGGACGGGGGTGCCATGTGGTTTGCGCGAACCATCACCGAAATCCGAAGGCAGATTCCCAGCGCGGGGGTGGAAGTCCTGATTCCCGATTTCAAGGGAAGCGTCAGCGCACTCCATACAGTTTTATCCGCGGGCCCCAGCGTCCTGAATCACAACATAGAGACCGTTCCCCGGCTATACCAAACGGTGCGTCCGGGCGCGAATTACCGGCGATCTCTTGATCTCCTTACACGTGCCGCTTGCGATACCCCAGGGATTCCTGTAAAATCTGGCATTATGTTGGGACTTGGCGAGACGCCTGATGAAATTGCGCAAACCCTTCGAGACATTCACGCCACGGGGTGTCAAGTTTTGACGATTGGACAGTATCTTCAGCCTACCCGGCAACACCTACCGGTGGCCAGATATGTCACTCCAGAGGAATTCGAACACTGGCGGAAGTGGGGGCTCGATGTGGGGTTTACAGAGGTTTATAGCGGGCCCCTCGTCAGGAGTTCTTATCACGCCAGGGAAATGTACCAGGTCGTGATGAAAAAGATTGATATTTCCTAATCAATTACCAACACAGGGAGGTGCCTGATGCGACAGAGATTTATCATGACCGCTTTTGGAAAAGATCGCCTGGGATTTGTTGCCGATATGGCCCGGGTCATCTACGAAAACGGGTGCAACCTCGAGGATTCCACCATGACCAACCTCGCGGATGAATTCGCTATGATTTTCCTCGTAGAGGGGCAGGGAGATCCATCGAACCCTAGACATCTGTTGGATCGCCTATCAACGGAATGCCGGCGTTTGGAGATGGAAAAGGGAATCTCTGCATTCGTTCGTCCTATCACATCATCGGAAGGCCTGCCCCCCAAGGAAAAGGTTTCACGACACACTCTCCACGTGGAAGGACTCGATCAGGCCGGGATCGTTTACAAGATAAGCCGTTTCCTCGCTGAGCAGCGAATTAACATCACACATTTTGAATCTCACAGTGAACCATCTCCCCAAACCGGTGCCGCTATGTACCGTATTGATCTTACGACAGAGGTACCGGTGCAGGTTGATCTCGGGAACTTGGAAGAGGGGCTCAGCCGGATTAGCAACGAGCTGAATGTAGATATTACAATAGAATAACTCTGCTTTTTCCGGGGAGAGAAAGGAAGAAAAAAGTGGACGATAAGGTAAGAAAGACGTTTATCCAGCGGGTGCGTGAGGAACCCTTCGCGAGAAACCTCGGAATAGAGCTTCTCGATATAGGGGAGGGAACCTCGAGGGTTCAGATGAAAG
>JALTIG010000123.1 GCA_027004185.1 bacterium
GGGTTTCCTCTTTGGGCCTGACGTTATGGCTTATTGGGTAGGGATGGATCGTGACTACCAACCGGACCTTAATATTCTTTTTACCCGTAGACGAGGCGACAACTTTTTCCAGGGTCTGCACGGCGGCCCTCACTTCCTTCAGCGTATTGATCTCAGGAATGCCATCCTTCCCATGCCCTTTTAGACTTGTATCGTCCGTAATCTTGACGTCCCCCTTATCAAAACGCCCGTTTAGGTTTACGTCAATATAATTCGGAAGTGCGTAAACAAGCGTCCGGTTCCCGCTGCTGATGGTTTTGTCTTTTGCAATCAGGCCCACACTCGGTTTCAGGCTGAGATACTTCGCCTTGCCGATTCGGGCGGGTTTTCCATATGTGACATACAGGGTTGGGAGGTGAGAATCGACCCTCAGGACTTCATAGAGATATCTTTCTTGAACCGGCCCGAATCTTCCCGTCGCATTATCCTCAAAATAGGGCAATCCCACAATATTGATGGACTTGTATTTCCACGCAAGCGCGCCGTTGGGCTGTTTAACCGGGAACAGGCCCACATCCGCATAGATCCCCTTCTGGGGGTTGCCCCACAGATACCCCATCCCCACAAAAACGCCCTTGAGCGCGACACGCTTTGTTTTTCGGTCATAATGCACGATGTAAATGGGGGCCGTTTCATCCACGACCTTCAATCGGTAGAAGTACCTCTTGCTGATGTGGCAGAGGGTGCAACTGATTCTTTTCATGTGCAAGCCAGCCATGGGACCCAAAACCCGCCTGTGGAAGGCAACGGGATTTGAGTGGCAATTCACACAGTTCGCCGTGCCCGCAAGCTGATGCCACCGGACCGTGTGGAGGGGACCCGTGTTCCCCTTAGCAAATTCGTGCGAAGGCTTCCTGATGGAAGAGGGCCCCATCGGTTTGTGACAATCCGTACAGCTCAGGCCCATCTCTCTATGGACGTCGATATCTTTTGGCACCCCGTTTGTATCCTTAAATTTATCACTATAATACCAGATCATCGCCTCTTTGAAGGTGTCGGGCTGGCAGTATCTTGGATCGAGCAGTTGAATAAAAAAGTCCAGGGGGGTGATCTTGTTGTCGCCGTCAATGTCATCCACCCAGCCCCCGTGGCATTGGGCGCAACTAACCTCTGTTGATTTGCTTATGACATTCCCATTAATCTGTAGCCCTTTCTTGTTTTTATCAACGTCCAGCTTCATATTGTAGTGGAGCTTTCCGGTCTTTACATCATAGGAGGATGCCAGCCCACTGGCTAAAGTATTCGCCGCAGCAAGGTACCCCCCCAGGACTGCATTCCTGTAATGGCCGAGGGCCACATCATCACTTTTCACAAAGCTTGAGTGACATAAAAAACACGCCGGTTCCCCCACATTATTTATCCCATATTTCTTCCACACAAACGGAACCAGCTTCTTTTTCTGCGCGCTCCATTCCACGTAATCACCCGGGATTTTTCCTGAGGCCAGTTCTTTAGCGATCTCCTTACGCGTCTTTTTATAGAGGAACTGATCGTGCCGATCCTTTTCAAACGGGCCACCACCGAGGTGACAAAGCCCGCAGTGCATATCCCATTCCGGGGTGGTCAGGCCGATATAGGCTGGATTGTTCGCCTCGATGGATCCCACAGGGAGGGGGTGAGGGGCTACTACCTTGTTCCCATACATCCCTCCATCCATCACAGGGCTTAAGGTGAAAGGCAACCCATACTTCATGAGCTTGTTCCCGTACTTGTTGTAATAATCTTTTTTAAAGGTTTTCTTGGGCAGGAGAGCCAAGCGTCCTTGCTGGAAATGATAGGATTTCGCTATGAAATCAATATTATGGCATTGTCCACAGGACTTCCTAACACTGACTGGATATCCGGTTACATTCACCAGCTTTCCGTTTTGATCTCTTAATGTGACGGTTGGATGTGCAAAGAGTGGGGTACTCAGAAACATGAATATCACCCCACTCCATAACATAAGGCCTTGTTTTTTTGTCATCGTTCTGACCTCCCTTCCTTTCTATAATAAAGTGTAGTAAGGAATCTTAACCTGTCAAGCAAAAATTTTTTTATGCTCATATAACGATAAGTATCATTAAAAATCGGCAACCTCAGGCCATTGCGATATTAAACTTACACATGTATTATGATATAAAAAATAAGATATTTCATAGAGGACAACATGACCTTTAAGGATCCCCGTTTTACCTCTACCCTTGCCCCGGTTCTGATGATCCTTTTCCTCGGAGGGAGCCTATTACTTTTCCGACTAGGGGGGCGACCCCTCGGAAAATCTGAAGGAAGATGGGGAGAAGCGGCCCGGGAAATGATCATGACACATAACTGGGTTGTCCCAAAGATCAACGGCATTCCCTACCGGGATAAACCTGTCGGCTCTTACTGGCTTGTCGTTCTGGCTAGCCTACCCCGTCATCGTGTAACGGAAACAACCACTCGCCTCCCCTCAGCTCTTGCGGTCCTCCTATGCGGTTTAACCCTTTACAGTATATCCAGAAGATTCTGGGACGGAAAAACCGCCTTGCTTACCTCCTTTCTTTTACTGACCACTTATCCCATGATTTTCTGGGGTCGTACGGCCGATGCGGATACCTTGACCCTTGCAGGGGTTCTGATTTGCATCTGGCTCTTTATTCGGCGTCGTGACGCCAACAAGCATTTCGGTTGGCTTTATCCCTTTTTCATAGTGGCGGGTGTAACAAGCCTGATGAAGGGTTTATTAGGGTTTGTCCTACCATTTCTATGCGTTTTCCCCTATCTACTCATCAGAGATCCCAAGATAGTACGGGACAAACGGTTTATATTTCATCTCCTTGTGTCCGCCATTCTTGGGGGTGTTCTCTTTTCTATCCCCTTTTTCCTTGATTATGAGACATCACACACGGCGCAATCAATCTACTTGGTTTTTAAGGAAAATATCATCCGCTTTTTCCATCCCTTTGATCACAAAGCTCCCTTTTTTTACTATTTTTATTATATCTTTGTCACCGTTTCTCCCTGGAGTCTCTTCATCCCTTTCCTTATACTCTTCTTGTGGAAACGAAAGGCGTTTCGGGATGAGGGGGCATTCTTTTTCGGTTTATGGTTTGTTTTACTCTTCGCCTTCTTCACAGTTTCAGGATCAAAAAGAGGGTACTATCTGATTCCTGTCATCCCAGCCTTTTCCGCACTGCTGGTGTACGCCTTCAACCAGGCAAACCTTCAGGAATCTATGGACAGACTTGAGTGGCTTTTTTTAATGATTCCGATTGGATTGATCGTAGCCCTTAGCCTTACGGTCCTCTTCCTTTCCACTTCCCTTTTTGCAAAGGAACTTCCACATAACATCCCAGAAACGGTTCACCGATCCTTCGCCCTGGCCGGCGCTGTCATGGCTGTAACAGGTGGGATTGCCTGGCTGAATCTCAGGAAAGGTAAAATTATCCAGTTCGTGTATTCATTGGTAACGGGGACTTTTATTCTCTTTTGCCTCCTCTTTTGGAGCATTTTTCCAACCATCGCCAAACAGAATCCCTTTATCTCCTTCTGCAAAACATTAAACCCTGTCCTCAAAGGTGGAGAGGCTGGGATTTATGGCCTTGCAGACAGGGGCATCCTTTATTTCTACCTCGATAAGGTCCCCATTCCCTACTTTAGAAACCCTGAAAAGGCCAGAACGTTTTTAAATGGAACCCCCCATGCATACCTGATCATCAGGGGTTGGGAAACCGTGGAAGCATTGGGCATAAAGAATCCAAAGATAATTGTTTCGGAGAAAGGAACCAAGAGAGGAGAAACCTACTACCTGATTGCGTCCCACTGAAGTAAGCAGGAATCATCTCAAAGAACCTCTTTATGCCCCCTCCCATTTAGGTTTCCGTTTCTCAAAAAAGGCCTGCATTCCTTCTTTACCATCTCGGCTTAAGAAGGTGAGAACACTGCTCAAGGCCTCGTAAGTTTCCCCGAAATGGACTGGCACCTCCGGCTCGCTTAGGATGACGGATTTGGCAAAGGCAATAGCGACTGGGGCATTCTCAAGGATACGTTCCATAAGCTCTAACGCTGTAGGCATTAGTCTGCTTAAAGGGGCGACACGGTTTACCAAACCAATCTTCAAGGCCTCTTCAGCCGGCACATTGGTAGCGGTTAGGACAAGATCCATAGCCCTGGCAGGACCAACCAAGCGGGCCAGGCGAAAAATGCCTCCCCAACCAGGAATCAATCCAATCTTTAGTTCGGGAACTCCGATACGAGCGTTTTCTGAGGCGACACGCAAGTCGCACGACATGGCCACCTCTCCCCCTGCCCCTACGGCCCATCCATTGATCGCCGCGATTGTCGGCTTTTTCAGGCGCCGTAGGGTTTCACACATCTTCATCCCCGCAAATAGAAACCGCGCATAATCCTTTCCATCAATCCCCTGCATGAGGGAAATATCGGCACCTACGCTAAAATATTTTTCACCCTTTGCCGTCAGGATGAAGCCACTAACAGTTTCGTCACGCTCCACCCGGTCAAGGATGTCACTCATTTCTTCAATGCTCTGCCAGTCGAAAGGATTACCCTTCTCCGGACGGTTCAGGGTGGCAATAGCAATCCGATTCTTAACCTCATAATCAATGCGTTGTGTCATGATGCCCTCCTTAACACATGTTAAGGCCACCATTGACGCTGAGGGCCTGACCCGTGATGTATGCTGACTCCTCGGAGGCCAGCCAGACAATCGCGTTAGCCTGGTCTTCAGGTTTGGCCACACGCCGCATAGGGATAGACTTTTTGATGGCTTCTACCACCTTGGGCATGCTCTGTTGTACCCCTTCGAACAGTGGGGTTTGTGTAGGACCGGGACAGATGCTGTTAACCCGTATATGGTATCGGGCCATCTCCCTGGCTATCGACTTGGTAAAGGCATAAACTCCCCCCTTCGTTGCAGAATAGACAGCTTCTCCGGTGCTGCCTACCTTGGCTGCGTCGGAGGCAACATTGACAATCACCCCACCTGCTTCCTGCTTCGTCATATATTCTAAAACAGATCGGGTCACATAGATGGGGCCCTTGAGATTGATGTTTATCAATGTCTCCCAAAGGGACGGGTCGTTATCCATGAAGGGTTCAATTCGGTCCCAGGCGGCATTGTTGACAAGGATATCGATTTTGCCGAATTTCTCGTAAACTGTCCTGGCCATTTGCCGGGTTTGCTCATAATCTGAAACATCCATTCTGATGAACAGACTTTGAGCACCTATGCCCCTTATCTCGTTCGCTACCCTTTCCCCACTTTCCTCGTTGATATCCACAACAACTACCGTGGCATGAAGGCGGGAAAACTTCAGAGATGTAGCCCGCCCGATCCCGCTCCCACCACCAGTTACAATGACAACCTTTCCCGTAAAATCCATGATTGTCCCTCCTTTCAATCGGAAAAAAGTATAATGTGAAAGTAGGTTTTAAGTTCTCCTATCCTTTCCCCTTCAACTTATCTTTCACCCTTCGTTTTTCTCAATCCTCATCCCTCAGTCCACTATAGTTGTTACGAATTCGTAAACTTCGGCTTCCTCCTTTCAATGTAAGCCCGTATCCCCTCCTTGGCGTCGTGGGTAGCCTCGTTTTCGGCGTAACGCTGCCATGTTAGTTCAAAGGCCTCACATTCAGACAAGGTTCCTCCCTTGTAATAGAGTTCCTTGCTTATCCGAACAGCAATGGGACCATTAGCACAGATTTCCTCGGCAATTTCCATTGCACGTTCTAACGCCCTCCCTTGGGGAACAACTTCATTCACAAATCCAATCTCATAGGCCCGCCGAGCTGAGATGCGCTTTCCTGTTAAGAGCAACTCCAGGGCGTGTCCTGGAAGTAGATGTCTGGAAAGGGTCGTTGCGAAGGCTGGTACCAAACCCCATTTTACCTGTGTAATCCCGAACTGAGCTGTTTCAGCGGCAATCCTAAGATCGCATTCCTGAGCGATCCACCATCCCCCAGCGATACAATACCCATTGATAGCGGCAATTACAGGCTTTCGGATCCCAAGATAGGTGGGAATCGTTACCACAGATTCCTTTGCCCCTTCCAACGCGAGGGCCTTAGGACTCATCTCATATCCCACGCAGAACGCCCTATCCCCTGCACCTGTGATAACTGCCACCCAGGCCTCATGATCATCCCGAAATTTCCTCCATGCTTCGCCAAGTTCTCTGGCCGATGCAGGGGTTAAGGCATTGAGTGTTGGCTCACGGTTTAGGGTAATCACCACTACCCGATCCGTTCGGGTATATAGGACATCCCTCCCCATCATTCACCTCCCTTCGCGATATTTACAAACCTTTGACCCCCTGTCAATCAGAACGGAAAGCCTATCAATAATAAATTAAACACACCCTATGTACAACGATGTGAATAATCAACTAAGCAGTGTAAAAACTGGGAATTCCTATTAGGGATCTCATTCATGAAGTGTCTGCGAGGGATGGTCAACAACTACCCCACCCCCCTGGTACAGAAACAAAAAGGGGAACCACCTCCTGTAATGAATGCAATGGTGAGGGAAGCAACGGAGACTTTTCTTGAAGGAACAACTTTCTGGTTTAGATAAAGGTTCAACTGGCTACCTTCTTTCGATAGCCTGTCCTATGGGAAATATCTTCACAAGCCCCCCTTAACAGGTTAACATACACATTTAATCCTGTTTTGGTCATCCCTTTCCTGAAAGGGAGAGCAATCCCCATCGCGGCCACTACATGATCCGAATAGTTCCTTATAGGTGCTGCAATGCCTACGACGCCTTCCACAGCTTCACCAATCTCCACGACACAGCCCTGGGCGCGTATCTCATCCAAACGCATCAGGTACATCTTTTTATCTGTTATGGAATGGGGTGTGTAGGCTTTAAGTGGAAACTTTTTAAGGATGTATTCGACATAATTTGTGTCCTGATACGCCAATAGAACCATCCCGAGCATACCGTAATTGAGGGGCCTTCTCCATCCTATCTCTGATGAAATGCGAATCATTTGGTTTCCCTCTTTTTTATTAATATACACAAGCTGATCCTCCATGATTGTCCCGAGAAGAACTGTTGAACCCGTTTCCTTCCGCAGATGGTCCATCCATTGATCAGCGGCTTTTTGAACCGAGAAAGAGGAAAATACAATGGAACCCAGTTCAAAAAGACGCAAACCCAATCTATATTTTTTGGATATTGGGTCTTGTTGCAAAAATTTTCTCTGTGTAAGATTTGAAAGGATCCTTTTTGCCGTTGTTTTATTCAAACCCGTTTTCGCACTAACTTCGGTTAAACTCATTTCTTTACACTCAAATGTAAAACTTTCTAAGATATCCAACACCCGGTCAATTACCTGAACTTTGTAAATAGACCCGTTATTCTCTTGCCTACCCATGAATCAGCCACCAAAAAATTTTTCTTTTCGGTATTGACAATAACAAAGGCGCGTGATAAATTCAAGACAATTATAAAACATGGTATCACAATGTGAAACTATTTGGAGTATAGGAGGGTAAAAGAATGATCAATGATCTTAGGGAATTCTTAGATGCGCTTAAGAAAAGGGATAAACTCCTCGTCGTAGATAACGCCGACTGGGATCTTGAAATCGGCACTATTAACGAACTCATGGCTGAAAGACAAGGGCCTGGGCTTATCTTTGATAACATCAAAGGGTACCCAAAAGGGTTTCGCGTGGCAACGAATCTCTTACATCATAGGATAGGTCAGAAGCTGGCCTTTAACTTCCCTGAAGAGATGACTGACTTGGATTGTGTTGCAGATTTTAAAGACAAAATAAATAACTTCACACCGATTCCTCCCGTAGAAGTACAAGATGCCCCAATCAAAGAAAATGTATTCACAGGGGAATCTATTGATATATATAGATTCCCCACCCCTAAATGGCATACACATGACGGGGGGCGTTATATTGGAACGGGAGTTATCACGATCACCCGAGATCCCGATGAAGGGTGGATCAATTTTGGCACATACCGGGTCATGATTCAAGATAAGACCACCTTAGCGTTTTATGCCTCTCCGGGCAAACACGCCACAATCATGCGGGAAAAATACTGGGCAAAGGGGAAGCCATGTCCAGTTGCGATGTGTTTTGGCCAAGACCCTCTCTTGTTTGGGATTTCCACCATCGGCCTTCCTTGGGGGATGTCCGAGTATGACTTTGCTGGATTTATCAAGGGGAAGGGGGTAGAGGTTGTGATCGATGAAGCGACAGGGCTTCCGATTCCCGCTTCTGCCGAGATTGTGGCGTGTGGATTTTCGCCACCCCCTGAAGAAGACAGTCGTCCTGAAGGACCCTTTGGTGAATGGCAGGGATACTATGCATCTGGAACGAGGAACGAGCCGGTTGTCCATCTCCAAACCCTTTATCACCGCAACGATCCTATACTTTTTGGTCAGCCACCGATCAAGCCCCCTGTTAATACCTGGTTTCCTATCCCCTTGCATACAGCGAGTTTTCTGTGGAACAGGCTGGAAAAAGCCGGGATGATGGATATCCGGGGTGTGTATGTCCACGGGCCTGGGAATAGAATTATCGCGGTTATATCTTTAAAGCAGAGATATCTTGGGCATGCCAAACAAGTTGCCACCTTAGCCGGTGCCTTTTTACAGGGAGGGGCCTGCACAGGCAGATATATCATCACCGTGGATGAAGATATTGATCCCTCAAATCTCGATGAAGTTTTGTGGGCGGTCTGTACGCGGTGTGATCCCGAGCAGTATATCGACATCGTCCCCGGATTCCTGACAAGTCCACTCGACCCCATGTTAAGTCCAGAGAAACGTGCAAAAAAAGACTACACCACCGCTAAGGTCTTTATTAACGCGTGTAAACCATATCACTGGAAGCATGAATTTCCTTTAGTAAATAGGGCATCTGATGATCTAAGACAGAAGGTGATGGAAAAATTCAGGGATATCTTTAAGGGACTTGATTAAGATTAAATATGTTTTCGTTGACCTAAGGAAAAACATGAAAGGAGGTGAACAAAATCAAATAACAACTACATAAAAATGAAAGGAGGATCAAGATGAAAAAATTCAGCCGGAATAAATTCTTTGTAGCAATATTCGCTGTGATATTGGTGACAGGGTTCATGATTGCCATCACACCTGGCAACTCCCTGGCAAGATCAGTGCGCATATTGAGATTCGCCTCATATTTCCCCACGGCAGCCCCGCAATCAAAATTGCTGGAAAGATTTTGTAGTGACATCAACAAGGAATCAAAGGGTAAGATAAAGGTAGAGTTTTTCGGAGGCGGGTCTCTTCTCAAGGCAACCAAAGTGGCCGATGGTGTTGCGCAAGGGATCGCCGATATTGGATTTTCACATGTCGAATATACCAGGGGGCGGTTTCCAATAACGGAAATGCTCGACCTGCCATTGGGATTCCCCAGCGCGTGGGTAGGAACCCACGTTGCGAACAACTTCTATGAACATTTTAAGCCGAAGGAATGGAACAAATATCATATTCTTTGGTTAAACACCTGTCCACCTAACGTGATCATTTTGGCAAAAAAACCTGTTTACAAGATGTCTGACCTCGAAGGTCTGACCATTCGGGGCCCTGGACGGGTCGGAGATATTCTGAAAAGGTTGGGGGCAACTCCAAAACCGGTCCCAATGAATGAGATCTATGAAGCAATGGCCCGTGGCGTCGTGGATGGATCCATGACCCCGATCGAAACCTTGAGATCATTCAGGTTGGCTGAGGTCTCAAAATACGTTACAAACTGCTGGCAGATCGGAAACGTTTATACATTTTATGTGGTGATGAATAAAAAGGTGTGGAACCGATTAAGCCCTTCGGAAAAAAGGATTTTTAATAAAGTTGCCAGAGAATATAAAGAAAATGCCGCTCAGGTATGGAATAAGGTAGATCTTGAAGGGCTTAAATTTGGGGAAAAACATAACGTGAAGTTTATCGATCTCTCTTCGGCCGAAGCCTCCCGTTGGATTAAGGCGGTCAAACCGGTCATAAACAACTATATCAAGGAGATGGAAGCCAAAGGTTACTCAAAAGCCAAGTTAGATGCCATGCTTAGATATATTAGGAAGCAAATCAAGTTATGGACCAGGAGACAAGCCAAAAAGGGTATTCAGTCGGTAACCGGTCCTAAAAGTATCCGAATTAAATAATTTTCCAGAACCATTGACGGAGGGGGTGCTTAAAGTTTCAATCACCCCCTCTCAAAAGGGATCGGGATAGTGAAAATTCATCTTCCAGACGCAGGGGGGTACAAGCTAAAAAGGATTGTCTACTGGTTGTCAGGAAAGCTTACGATTATAGGCGGATTCGCCCTTTTCTGTATGATCCTCGTCACCTGCTTTGACGTGGTTGGAACAAAGGTATTTAAAAAACCCTTCAGCGGTTCCTATGAGTTTGTTTTTTTGGCCCAATTGGTAGCCATCGCCCTATCTTCAGGAGATACCCTGATCTATGGAAGGCACGTGCACGTCGAGATTTTCGTCATGAAGATGCCGGCACATCTCAGGAAAAGCGTTTCATTTATTGTGTCAACCCTTGGGATCATTCTTTTTATTGTTTTGGCTTGGGAGGGTTTTTCATATACAGGATCTCTGAAAGCGGCCCATGAAGTCACGGGAACTGTAAAAATCCCCCTCTTTCCCTTTGCCTTCATCCTGGGGATTTCAGGGGTCATGGTTGCCGCGATTTACCTCATAAAGATTTTCGATCTCCTAAAT